>DRLX01000373.1 GCA_011322715.1 Desulfobulbaceae bacterium | reverse complement strand
TCAGCCGCCACCCGCTTGAGCCTGCAGATGGCCACCGGTTGATCTTTTACTCTGCTGCGGCGGCAGGCGGGTTCGCAGGGCCTGTCACAGATCCGGCCAAGGATACCGGGGAAAACATTTGACTGCCAGTTAATCATATAGGCGCCGGTATAATCACGGCCGGCTATCAGACGAATGTATTCGGGTACCGGCGTGTGGGCCGGACAGGCATACTGGCAGTCGATAACTTTGAGAAAATATTTATAATTTTCAGTGTCGGTCGGTCGCACTCTACATTTCTCCTTGCTGGTAAAGACTCAGATGGGTATCGGATGGATGGGAAGCTGCGACGGTGAAAAAATATTTCGTAGAAAAGGGCAAAACAAAACTTGCGTTTTGGATTGGTCGAGGGATGGGTGGCAGATAGAATAGTTGGAACCGGCACATAGTTACATGCCCGTTTTTTGATGTAGGGGCCGTTTTTTCTCTTTTCCGCCCAGAGCGGCCTCTGAACAGGAGCAGCACATGGCGCCCCCGTCCTTATGACACATGCCGGTAAGGCCGTGTGATGTTTTTCGTAACCGGCGGCGGCAGAAATTAATAAACAGGGCAACTCCGGTCAGCACGATAAATGTCAAAAAAAAGTAGAGGAAAAAAATATGCGTCAGCCTCCAAAATCATCAAAGTGAATATTTTCCCGTTCTACTCCCAGGTTATCAAGCATGTCAAGGACGGCCCTGGTCATCATCGGGGGACCGCACATGAAATAGTTGATATCTTCCGGAGCGGGATGATTTTTCAGATAATTATCATAGAGTACCTGGTGAATAAAGCCGGTATACCCCTGCCAGTTATCCTCGGGCTGGGGATCGGACAGGGCAAGATGATAGGAAAAGTTGGGAAATTCTCTTTCCAGGGCCTCAAATTCCTCGGCATAAAAAACTTCCTGCATGGAGCGGCCACCATACCAGTAGGACACCTTGCGTTTGGTCTTTCGTCCTTTAAAAAGTTCAAAAATATGACTGCGCATGGGGGCCATCCCGGCACCGCCGCCGATGTACACCATCTCGGAGTCGGAGTCATCAATGAAAAATTCGCCGAACGGGCCGGAGATGGTGACCGTATCTCCGGGTTTGAGTTTAAATATATAGGAAGAGGCAATGCCGGGCGGCACATCCGGCGGGCTGCCCGGAGGCGGACTGGCAATGCGGACATTGAGTTTGATGATGCCTTTTTCCCCGGGATAGTTGGCCATGGAATAGGCGCGGGTTACCGGCCCGAAGACATGGGATTCGTATTGGAACATCTTGAAATGGGTCCAGTCGGAATAAAATCGCTCGTCGATATCAAAATCCCGGTAGGCAAGGGAATGGGGCGGCACTT
Organism: Desulfobulbaceae bacterium; assembly: GCA_011322715.1. Lineage (GTDB taxonomy): Bacteria > Desulfobacterota > Desulfobulbia > Desulfobulbales > Desulfobulbaceae > DRLX01. Next base: position 7,288 of record DRLX01000373.1, on the reverse strand, counting down.
CGACCTGGATATATCCACCGGCCTTGAAGGCCACTTCCTCACCGGGCGGCAGTTCAAGAACCAGTTCCTTGATAAAGGTGGCCACGTTGTTGTTGGACAGGACCTTGCACTGCCATTTTCTTGTTTCCAGCATCTCCGGCGGCAGGGCAATTTCCAGATTATGCTTGACCTGGACCTGACAGGCGAGGCGAACACCGCTATTGGCTTCGCGCAGACTGACGTGCGAACGTTCCGTGGGAAGGATGGTGCCGCCGCCTTTTTGCACCACGACCTTGCACTGTCCGCAACTGCCGCCACCGCCGCAAGCGGAGGGAAGCAGGATATCCTGTTCGGCCAGGGTAGTCAGCAGCTTGCCGCCGGTCTCTACACTCAGCGTTTTATCCCCGTTGATACGGATGTCCACGGATCCGCCGGGTAAAACCAGCTTGCGGGTCACGGTAATCAGCGTCACCATGATAAGCTGGATGATCAGAAAACAGATGACCCCGACATAGATTTCATTCATATCTTGTACTCTCCATCCTGCAAACTATTTCTCCTTATCAACGTTCAGACCCTGCAACCAAAGCGCTGTAGGGGCGGCTTCAGCCGCCATGTTACCGGAATGGGCATGTGGTGGAACAGGCGAATAAATTCGCCTCTACAGAACACACAACAATTTTATTGCACATGCCCTCTATGGAATATTCCATAAAAAGTGATACAGATTTTTGTTGAATTTTTTTTTTAGAAGCAAGGCTATGATAAGCCAATTTGACTGTCTGTAATTACCCCAGTTTCAAACCGCCAAGGCCCATAAAGGCCAGGGCCATCAGGCCCGCAGTGATAAAGGTGAGGCCCAGTCCCCGCAGTCCGGCCGGCGGGTTGGCGTATTCAAGTTTTTCCCGAATGCCGGCCAGGGCAACTACGGCCAGGAGAAAACCGCCGCCGGCCCCGATGCCGTAGGCTACACTTTCGCCAAAGGTATAATCGCGTTCAACCATAAAAAGCGTTGCCCCGAAAATGGCACAGTTGACGGTCAAAAGGGGCAGAAAAATACCGAGCGTATTGTAGAGCCCGGGCATGAACCTGTCCATCACCATTTCCATGATCTGGACAACAGCGGCAATGACCCCGATATAAATCAGGAACCCAAGAAAGGTGAGATCAATATCCGGCTGCCCGGCCCAGGCCAGGGCGCCGGGCTTGAGCAGGTCATTGAGAATGAAATTATTGATCGGAACGGTAATCGCCGTCAGCGTCAGCACTGCAATCCCAAGTCCGGCTGCGGTTTTGACCTTTTTCGAGATGGCCAGAAAGGTGCACATCCCGAGAAAAAATGCCAGCGGCAGGTTCTCAATAAAGAGCGAGGTGAAGATAATGTTGAGATAATGACCCATCAGTTTTTCTCCTGTTGATCAGGATCCACCGTGCGCATAAACCAGATGAGCAGGGCGATGAGAAAAAAGGCGCTGGCCGGCAGCAGAAAAAGGCCATTGCGGACATACCAGCCGCCGTTTGATGTCAGTTTAAGGATTTCGACGCCGAACAGGGAACCGGAACCAAACAGCTCCCGGATAAAGGCGACCGTCATCAGGATAAACCCATAGCCAAGGCCATTGCCCAGGCCGTCGATAAAGCTGGCCTTGGGCGGGTTGTTCATGGCGAATCCTTCAGCACGTCCCATGACGATGCAGTTGGTAATGATCAGGCCCACGTAGATGGACAACTGCTTGGAAAGGTCAAACAAAAAGGCCTTGAGGATTTGATCGACCAGGATGACCATGGTGGCAATGACCATGATCTGGATGCCGATGCGCACCGAGCTGGGGATATGGTGGCGCACCAGGCTGATGACAAAGCTGGAGCAGGCAACCACCACGGTGACGCAGACGGACATGACAAAGGCGGTGTCCATCTTGCCGGTAACGGCCAGAGCCGAACATATTCCCAGCACCAGCAGGGCGATCGGATTTCTGTGAAAAATAGGACGGAGCAGAAGCTCCCGGGTCGTTGTTTCAGCCATTTTTTCCCTCCTCGCCTCTGAGCCGTTCAAGAAAGGGCTTGAATCCCTGGTCGTCAAACCAGAAATGGAACAGTCGTTGAACGCCGTTGCCGGTCAACGTGGCCCCGGAAAGGCCATCCACCTCATAGGATGCGGCCTTTCCTTTGGCCTTGGAAGCGCCTTTTGCAACCTTGATCGCCACTTTGCCTTCATCATCATATATTTTCTTGCCCTGCCAGCCGGCCTCCCAGGCAGGGTTTTCAATTTCGCCGCCCAACCCCGGGGTCTCTCCATGCTCGTAAAAGGCAATGCCGTCTATGGTGCGCAGGTCGCTGTCCAGGGCAACGTAACCATACATGGTCGACCAGAGCCCCTTGCCGCGGACAGGCAGGACGATTTCTTTCAGTTTGCCCTTGTCCTTGACCAGATAAACCAGCGAATATTTTTCCAGCCGTCGCACTCCGGCTATATCTTTATCCTTGGGCAGAGGTTGGCTGAGTTGCGGGTCGTTTGTCGATGCCGACTGGTCAAAGGTCTTTGGATCGATAACCTTAGGCGAGACAAAGGCGCCGGTGGCAAGGTCAATGATTCTTGGTTCAACCTGGGCAAACAATGTGTCGATATCTTTATCCTTTGTGTCTCCATGCAACAGACCGGCGGCCAGAAGAATGTTTTTTTTGCGTTCCAGGGCCCGGTTGTTTTCCTGCAGAGGACGCAGGCCGACCGAGGCCAGGGACACAAGAAAGGAACAGACAAAGGCCAGGACCAGGACCGAATAAAACGGTTTGAAAAAGGATTCCTTAGCCATGGCGGAGCATCCTTCGTTTGATGTTGGCCTGCTCGACAAAATAGTCGAGCAGGGGGGCAAAGACATTGCCAAGCAGAATCGCCAGCATGACACCTTCCGGAAAACCGGGATTGGCAACCCGAATGAGAATCGCCAGCGCCCCGATCAGGGCCCCGTAAATCCATCTGCCGGTAAAGGTATGGGGAGCCGTCACCGGATCGGTGGCCATGAAGACCAGACCAAAGGCAAAACCGCCCAAGACCAGATGCCAGTGGGGTGGAACCGAAAACATGGGATTGACGTCACTGCCGATCATATAGAAGAGGAGTGAACAGCCGATGCCGCCCAGCAGCATGCCCAGCATCACCCGCCAGGAGGCTATCCCGACCACCAGCAGGGCGGCGGCGCCTATCAGGCAGGCGAGAGTGGATGTTTCCCCCATGGATCCGGGGATGGTGCCGATAAAGGCCTGCCACCAGGAGATGTTCAGGTTGGCCAGGGCATGACCGGGAGCACCGGAGGCAAGGGTGGACAAGGCGGTGGCGCTGGAAACGCCATCCACGGCCGTCCAGATTTGATCACCGCTCATCTGGCCGGGATAGGCAAAAAAGATAAAGGCGCGGGCTGCCAGGGCGGGGTTCATGAAATTCATGCCCACACCGCCGAACACCTCCTTGGCAAAGATGACGCCGAAACTGATGCCGAGCGCTACCTGCCACAGAGGAATGGTGGGAGGCAGAATCAGGGCGAACAGCAGGCTGGTGACCAGAAACGCCTCGGACATTTCATGGCCGCGTACCAGGTTGAAAATGCATTCCCACAGGCCTCCGGCCAGGACGCTGACCAGATAAATCGGCACAAAATAGAGGGCGCCGTGGTAGAGGTTTGAGACAAGACTGTTGGGATCGCATCCCACGGCTGCCAGCAGGTGTCCGCGCCAGCCGCCGGGACAGGGGAGTCCCATGGCGGCAAGGGTGCTGTTGGCCTGGTAGCCGGTATTCCAGATCGCCATGATGACGCAGGGCAACAGCGCTACAATGACCGAGATCATAATCCGTTTTAAATCCATGGCATCGCGGACATGCGGCGCCGTGGCCGCCCGCTCTCCGCTGCCCAGCAGAAAGGAGTCCGTGGCTTCAAACAGGGGAAACCAGCGATGGAGACGGCCGCCGGGTTGAAAATGGGGCGCGGCCCGGTCGAAAAGTTTTTCAAGCAGTTTCATTAATTATCTCTATCTACGCTCTATTACAGGGTGTTGTCAGCATTCCTTATCAATTCTCGTCAGCATGGCCCGCAGCATGGGACCAAAATCATTCTTCCCCGGACAGACAAAGGAGCAGAGCGCCAGGTCCTCTTCAACCAGCTCCAGGACACCCAGGGCGGCCGCTTTTTCCAGATCGTCGGTGGCCAGACTTTTCAGAAGCGAGGTGATCACCAAGTCGAGCGGCATGACTTCTTCGTACACACCAAGGGGAAATATCACCCGTCGTCCCCCCCAGGCCGCAGTGGTCATGGCAAAGGATTTTTTGTTCATAAAGGCGGAGAAAAAAAGCCTCTTGGTGGAATACCTGTCCCGGCCGGGCATAAGCCAGCTGAACAGACCTCGACCATCACCCTCGTACAGGGCGCAGACCTGGTGATGATATTTGCCGAGGAAGCTGTCGGCATTGCTGAACTGCCTCCCGTTGAGCACCGAGCCGGAAAGCAGGCGAATGTCGTCGTTTTGTGCCTCCAGCGGACAGAGATCCTGCAGGTTTGCCCCGACTCTGGTCCTGATCAGACGCGGGTTCTCTATTGCCGGGCCTGCCAGGGCAATAATGCGTTCAGTCATCAGGTGACCGGTGCGAAAAAGATGACCGACGGCGATCACATCAGGATAGCCGATGGACCAGACTGTTTTCTTCTGGTGGACCGGATCAAGAAAATGGATATGGGTCGAGGGCAGTCCGGCCGGATGGGGGCCGTGGAATTCAGCGTTGATGATACCGCCGATGTCCCGCCCTGGAATCTCCGGGCTGCCGTCGGTGCAGAGATAGGTGGTCGGCGCCAGCCGCTGAACCATTTTCAGACCCAGTAAAAAGTCCTCCTGATGTTCATTGATAATAACGGCCGGGTCCGCCGCCAGAGGTCGGGTGTCCATGGCGGTGATAAACAGGGAGTTGGGGCGGGAATCAACAGCCGGGATTTTATCATAGGGGCGGGTGCGCAGGGCCGTCCAGAGCCCGGATTTGATCATGCCGTCCCGGATATCTTCGCCGCTTAAGCCATCCGGACCGAAATCCGCAGGAATGGGAAAGAGTCGTTCCTCATCACCGTCGACCCGAATGATAATGGCCTCAAATTTGCGTTTGGAGCCGCGCTGGATCTTGACTACTTCTCCGGCGGCAGGGGCGGTGAAGCGGACGCCCGGATTTTTTTTATCAATGAACAGGCATTGACCCAGCGCCACATGGTCGCCTTCGGCAACGGAGAATCTGGGCCGCAGGTCGACAAAATCATCGCCGAGCAGGGCCACGGTTTTTATAGGATTTCCCGGGCTGATTTCCTGCCTGGGGGCACCGGCAAGGGGAAGGTCCAATCCTCTTTTAAGATGAAATACACTCATGTCAACCCGAGAAGCCTGCGCTTTGATAATGATTGAGACCTTTGTCGATGAAATACCCCTCACAGTTGGGCATGTTGCGCAACATGGCAATGGATCGTTTATGGCCCATGACCATGGCGGCGGTGGCCAGGCCGTCGGCGAGAGCGACCGTGGGGGCGGTGATGGTGGCGCTTGCCAGTTCGGGCGGTGAGTAACCCGTCCTGGGATTGACGATATGATGACGCGAGTAATCGGTGGCATAGGCCTGCATGTAATCACCGGAAGTGGCGACTGCATGGTTACTGGTTTTGAGCACCATCAGCTCACCGGAAGAGGAGGGACGCGGGTTGCGAATACCGATTCGCCAGGGTTGGTCGCCCGGCTTTCTGCCGGTGACCATCAGGTCTCCACCGGCCTCGACATAGGCGCTGCCGAACCCGTTTTCTCTGAGCGTCTCAACGCCCTGGTCGACGATATATCCCTTGCCGATACCGTCCAGGGTGATGCCCATGCCCGCCCGGGCCAGGGTGATTTTTTTTGCATCAATTGACAGGTGGTGAAATCCGGTCAGGGCAAGCGCTTTTTGTATATCCGCCTGTTCGGGAACTTTGCCCTTTTGCTGCAGCTTGACCAGGGGAAGAACGGTAACGTCAAATGCGCCCCCGGTCTTGTCATTGACAAACCGGGCCAGCTCGAGCACGGTTGTCAGGTCCCGGCTTGGATTGGTCAGGGTTCCGGTCCGATTGAGCCGGGCAAGATCACTGGCCGGATTATGTCTGCTCAGGATGTTTTCCAGTCCATGCATGCGGTCAATGGTTGTCTCAATAGCAGTTTCCAGGACGCTCCGATCAGGGCCGTATAGGGTCAGGTTAAGGATGGTGCCCATCATGGGCTCACTTTTTTGAACGACCTTATAGGAGGCTGTCCTTCGGCTCAGGCCAAGGGTCCATCCGGCTCCGGCGGCCCCGGCAACGGCGACGATCTGCAGGAATTTACGGCGATCAATGCGCATTTGTTTTTTTGTGCCTGTCTTCATAAATGGCCTTTGAATGTGAGATTGAAATTGTCAGGGGCCCGATGTCTCCACGGTATGTGCGAACCTGCCGACCGGTATCAGGGCAACGGCCAGAGGGTGAAACAGGGGTACAGCCGGATTCAAAACCGCTGGGGAGCAAGGGGTAAACGAAGCTATCCATACTACATTTGGGTAGTATTCAACAAGTATTTTTGTAAACGTTCACCAGTACCCCATTTTCGATCGATCAGACCTTCTCACATAGCGAGCTATAGACTTGTCGGCCTGCTTGAACAAATATGGGGCACTGGTAAACGCTTACAGGCCTGAGTTTGTTAGTGCCTTACTCCTGAATTCCTGTCATAAAAAACAAGAAAATTTCAGAGTTAACAGCATGTTATCCGATTATCTTGCACGTTCTGTAGGGGCGAATTTATTCGCCTGAGGAAAGCGTTATTTTATCTGGCATGGTTTCCCCAAGGCGGCTGAAGCCGCCCCTACAGACTTGGGTTGTGGGCAAAGCCCGCATTAGCAATGTATAGCCCTTGGTGAAAAACGGTTACCTATTTATCATAACAACCGGTCGGCGATGATCTGGGCCTCCTGCTGGATACGCTGCAGGTGCGCCTGGTCAATGAAGCTTTCGGCATAGATCTTATAAATATCTTCGGTGCCCGAAGGACGCAGGGCAAACCAGCCGTTGTCGGCAACCACCTTCAGACCGCCGATGGGCGCATTGTTGCCCGGGGCCCGGGTGAGAATCGCTCGTATCGGTTCTCCGGCAAGGGTTTTTTCTTGTATATCCTCCGGGGAAAGGTTCTTTAAAACCCGTTTTTGTGCAGGTGTTGCCGGTGCTTCCATGCGCGCGTAGATGGGTTCTCCGAACCGGGCGGTGAGTTCTTTATAGTGTATGCCCGG
>DRLX01000372.1 GCA_011322715.1 Desulfobulbaceae bacterium | reverse complement strand
CGAGGTCAAGGAACAGGAAAATTAAAAAGCGCAGCATATTAGTCATATGTGAGCATTTTTCATTTTTCTGTGACGCAGAGATCGGGCGAAAAGGCAATTTTTCAAGGTAGCCTACAGCAGGATCGACGAACGACCGGGCGAGGAAGGCTTATTTCTTCTGTACCTTGAAAATTGAGTCCGCAGCTAACCAAAAATGAATGCGGTACTTCTCTCTTGACCTTTTCGGAGATTTTTTGTGAAAAAAGCATTCACCTTTATTGCCGTCTTTTTTATCTGGATCTGGAAAATATTCAAAACCGGAACACTGATTGCGAGCAACCTGCTCTTTCTCCTTTTCTTTATTGTTCTTATTGCCCTCTTTGTCGGCCACCCGGCAAAAAAAATTCCAAACAGGACCGCTCTTATCCTGAATCCGGAGGGAAATATTGTTGAGCAACGTTCCGCTCTTGACCCGATAGCCCGGGCAGTCAACAGCTTTGCCGGGGTCTCAAAGCATGAAGAGACGCCACTGCAGGATATCCTTGACGTTATCAACACCGCTGCCGGTGATGACCGGATCAGAATGCTTGTTCTCTCTCCCTCTCATCTCGGCAGGGTCGGTCTCAATCAACTTCGTGATATCGGCCGCGCCATTGATAATTTCAAAGAAAGCGGTAAAGTCGTCATTGCCGCCGATGATTCCTACAGCCAAACTCAGTACTATCTTGCTTCCTATGCCGATGAGGTCTACCTCAACCCCATGGGGACCGTCGCCTTGCATGGGTTTGGCGTTTTCAGACTCTATTTCAAAGAGATGCTCGACAAGCTCAGGATCAAATTCCACGTTTTTCGGGTAGGCACCTTTAAATCCGCCCTTGAACCGGTCCTGCGGAACAACATGTCGGACGCTGCCAGGGAGGCAAACAGGCAGTGGCTGAACCAACTCTGGTCAACCTTTTGCGCCGACATAGGAAAACAACGCGGGATTACCCCCTTACTCATCAATGACTTTATCAACTCCATGGATGTCCGACTGGAAAAAGCAGGCGGTGACGGTGCCCTCATGGCCCTGAACGCCGGACTCATTGACGGCATAAAAACCAGGCGTCAGGTCGAAGATTACCTCCAAAGTGTTGCCGGCGGTAAGAGTCGAGGAAAGAAATTCAACCATATTTCCATGTATGAATACCTAAAGCATATCACTCCATCCTATTCAACCCGACCGAAGAACAGTTCATCGGTTGGAATTATTGTTGCCCAGGGAACTATTGTTCCGGGAGAGGGAGTTGTCGGTCAGATTGGTGCGGAAAAGCTTATCCGGCAAATTGAGACCGCACGTAAGGACAACAGCATCAAGGCCGTTGTCCTGCGGGTAGACAGCGGCGGCGGCAGCGCCTTTGCCTCGGAGCTTATCCGCCAGGAACTGCTCCGCCTGCATGAAGCGGGCAAACCGCTGGTCGTTTCCATGGGTTCCATGGCTGCATCCGGGGCGTACTGGCTTTCCGCCGATGCCGACACCATTCTTGCCTCCCCGGTCACTCTGACCGGATCCATCGGCATCTTCGGCGCCCTGCCCACCTTTGAACAGACACTGGCAACCATAGGCGTCCACGATGACGGGATCGGCACGACAAATATGGCCGGTGCGGTCTCTCCCGTGCGGCCCTTACCGACCAATATCGCCAATGCCCTGCAATTAGGCGTTGAACATGGATACCGGAAATTTATTGATATTGTTGCCAAGGGAAGGAAACTCTCCCCAAAAAGGGTTGAGGAAATTGCCGAAGGCCGGGTATGGGATGGAAAAACCGCAATTACTCTCGGACTTGTCGATGCCGAAGGATCTCTCAATGAAGCGATTTCCCGAGCGGCGAAACTCGCCGGTCTGAAGTCGCCAAATGGTATATATATCAATCGTCCATCCTCTTTTCTGAAAAATCTTCAGCAGTTCGGCAGCATGGCCTTTGCCGGCATGCTGAGTAACAACAACCTGTTGCCTTCCGCCTGGACCACAACGGCCAAGCAGCTTAAGGCACAGCTTGGTTTCTTTCAGCAGCAACCGGATCCGGCAAACCTGTACGCCTTTTGCCTGCTTTCTCCCGGTTCAATTGCTTTTTAACCATGTTTCTGATATTCTGGTTCGCACAGGATGAATCCTGGTCTTTTCCGCTTCGCATGGACAGACACCAGTTAATCCAGTCCTTTGAGGAATAATTACTATGCAACGAGTCCTTCTTGTTCCCTTTATGTTTGCGCTCATGGTCCTGACCATACAACCCTGCCGGGCAGCTGAACCTCTTCTGGTCAGCGGTAATCCGGAAGCCCCGCCCATCGTTTGGGAAAAGTCCGGAAAACTTGTGGGCGTCGGCCCCGAAGCCGCGAGCAGAATCCTGGAAAATCTGCAGATCCCCTTTACCATAAAAAATACCGGAAAATGGAAGCAGGTACAGGAAAAAGCCAAGAACGGCACCGTTGATCTTATCGTTTCCGCCTACAGGAACAAAAACCGGGAAAAATATATGGCTTATTCGTCTCCATATCTGAAAAGCCCGGTTGTCATCGTGGTCAGAAAGGGCAACACGTTTCCATTCACTTCCTGGGACGCCCTGATTGGAAAAAAAGGGGTAACCAATACCGGAGAGAGTTTTGGAGAAAAATTTGACGCCTTTATCCGGAAAAAACTCGACGTTTCCTATATGCCGTATGAACGTGCCTTTGAAATGATGAAACTCGGTACCGCCGATTATCTGATCATTGATCTCTATCCGGCCATTATTTACTCAAAACTTCTCAACGTTGAAGACAAGATCGAATTTCTTGATAATCCGGCCACCGTGCAACAATTTTACATGACGGTTTCCAAAAAATCCCCGGCCGTACAGCTATTGCCGAAAATCAACGCCCAAATTACCGCGTTAAAGAAAAAAGGATATTTCATAGCCCTGGTCAAAGAACAGTATGAAGGATGGAATAAAACTTTTCAGCGCCGTCTCCGTTTTTACGCCCGTACACAACAGAGAAACAATGAAGAACAACGCAATTATGCAGCAGGGGCCCATGATCGCGGTCTGGAAAATCTGGCCAGGTTTATCGAACGGGACCGCTACTTTATGAACGGAACAAACCTGATGGAATAAGGGCCTAAAACACTCATTTGCCCATGTCTATTTTGAGAGCGCAGGAAAATTTGGGAACGGTTTTTTTCAATGGTGCCTCAAAGCGCTTGGGCATGGCTGCCACCTTGATTCAACCACTCTTAAAATCCAAAACCTGTCCATCCCGCCTCTATGGGTATACCTCCCACAATCTAAAATGTCCGACTGCCTAACAGACTGAAGTTACGACACGGAGGGCGGTAGACAGGCACTCTTGGTCACATCTGGAATTCCGGTCAACCATCCCTGCCGGTCGATCATTTATTCCCATCTGTCCTCCACTCTTATGGAAACAGCTTTTTCACTGACACAACTCTGGCATCATCTTGGCTGGCCGCTCGTTCGAATGCTCATGTACATCTCGATTGGGCTCCTTTTTGCCAACTTCATTGAGGCGCTCAACTGGACCAGAAAGATAGCTTTTATTGCCCGTCCTTTGACAAAATTCGCCCACCTCTCTCCCTTGACCGGTGCTTCATTTTCCATGGCCTTTTTTTCGGGAATCGCGGCAAATACCATGCTATCCGAGGGATTTTCCAAAAAAGAAATTCCTAAAAAAGAGCTTATTCTGGCCAACCTGTTCAACAGCCTGCCCACCTATTTTCTCCACCTGCCGACGACCTTCTGTATCATTGCACCGCTGATCAAAAGTGCGGCGTTTACCTACATGGGTCTGACGTTTTCCGCGGCCCTACTCAGAACGATAACTATCAGCATAATCAGCCATTTTCTCCTGCCCAAGCATGGAAAAACGGCTATGCAGCAACAGACACACCTGGAAAGTGATCTGCAGACGGCCTGGCAACGGACCTGGAAACGTTTTCAACGGCGAATAAAAAAAATCATCCGCTTTACAGTCCCCATCTATATCCTCTTTTATATTTTTACCCGGATCGGCCTGTTTGATAATCTGACACAACTCATGGCCGACCACCTTGGTTTTCTCTCCTGGCTATCACCACAGGCCATGTCCATCGTCGCCCTGCATGTTGCAGCCGAATTCACCGCCGGGCTGGCTGCAGCAGGTGCTATGCTTGCAAGCGGTGCCATGAACAATCGGGAAATTATTCTTGCCCTGCTGGTCGGCAATATTCTCTCCTCTCCTGTTCGCGCCATTCGTCATCAATTCCCCTATTACGCCGGTATCTTCAAACCCGGTCTCGCAACGCAGCTCATCCTTTTCAGCCAGATATTCCGTCTGGTCTCCATTACCACGGTTACTCTTTTTTACCTGTTGTTGACCTGAAAGGTCGGAGAAAAAAACTCTCCCTGTCCATTGTGTTTCGCCTTGTTCAATCTTATAAATGTACTAAAGGGAGTCTAAAAAAAGAAAAGGGGAAGCATCCAGCTTCTTTTTCCACAGGAGGAGTTTAATGGAAAAAAAAATACTCGTGGCCATCGATGGTTCCGTCTACAGTTCCAACAGTCTTGATTACCTGATCCGCCTGTTCAGTCATGACGACGAGGCGGTTATCCACCTCCTTGCCGTTATCTCATCTGCAGGAAGTGATCAGAACTGGATGTTTGATGTTGACCCTTTACGGCGGCAGTCGCCGGCAATGGAT
>DRLX01000371.1 GCA_011322715.1 Desulfobulbaceae bacterium | reverse complement strand
TCTCTCGTGCGTGGATTCTTGATGATCTCTTCCTTGCTGCCGATGGGTTTGGTGAAAAAAATTTCATCCATGCAACATTCTGGAGGACAATAGAATGGGTCTTTGTTTAAACATTTTCCGAAAGGGAGTACTTTGTCAAGTTCAGAGCCAGGTAGACTCGCATACCCCGGCTTGAAAATAATAAGACCAGTGGGTTGTTCCCTGGCAATAGGATTCATTATGGTCGTGTATGACGGAATAACAAAGATCCCGTTTTCATCGGTCAGGGCCTCCCGGGCGCCGATCTCACTGCTCGAGGGCCCGCCGGGTCCGCCGATGATATCGGTGGTGGAGTAGGTCGCCACAACCACCACCCCTTCAAGGGGTTTCTTGGTCTCGGCATCGATGATCTTGCCCCTGTATTCCGGCTTGTGAAAGATCAGCCAGGCATGGCTCGCCTGCGGATGAAAAATGGTCAGGGCGAGGAGGGTCAAAATTCCTGTAACAAATTGACGCATTTCTCTCTTTCCGGAAGATGAAATCGGATTCATTTATCACGAGTGGATTCAGGCTTACTGGACGATTCCTGTTGACGAAATACGCTTTTTTTCTTCAACTGTTCCAGTTGTTCGGGAGTTAACGTATCCCTGCGTATGGGTTTCTGTACGACGTTTACTATAATCCCTCCGTGAGACTCCCTTACGACCGGTTTACCGCTATAGCCAACGCCTCCCCCGAGATGATCCTGTCCGATCCTTGAAGCCATGGCAAGGCAACCCTTGTATTTCCCGGCGCATTCTTCTTTGTCCCTCTTAGTTTTCACATGCCGGTTACACCACTGCATGGTTAATGCGCACTTCTCGACGGCAACCGCTTTGGGGAGCAACTGCAGCCGGGAGTCGGGCAATAGAAAATTGCAGGCCTCGTCACGCCCGCTCCAGTCATCAAGCCTCGTCAATCCAACGATTCCGCTGGTAATGGTGGCCGTCTTTTTTGTGCGTGGATTTATTACGATCTCTTTCCTGTCGCCGATGGGAGAGGAAAAAATCGCATGGGGTTCACATTCCGGTGGGAAATAGGACGGTTCAGCCCTGTTAATGCATGTTGCAAAGGGAAACACTTTATCATATCCCGATCCGGGCAGACTTGAATATCCTGGTTTGAATATGATAAATTTCACGTTCTTTTCATAGGCGACAGGGCTCATAATTGCCGTATATTCCGGAATGATAAACATTCCGTTCTCATTGGTCAGGGTCTCCTGGGCGCCGATTTCACGGTTTGTTTTCCACCACGGCCCACTGATTGCGTCGGCGGTGGAATAGACCGCTGCAACCACCACTCCTTCAAGGGGTTTTCTGGTCTCGGCATCAATGATCTTGCCCTTATATTCCGGCTTGTGAAAGATCAGCCAGGCATGGCCCGCCGGGGGGTGTAGAAGAGCAAGAACACTCAGGATCAGCAGTACCCCGCAACTTCGGCGTATGCTGCCTGTTTGTTGGACGATTTTACGAAGCGCCATGTCAATACCGTTGCGGAATCAAGTCTTTTTTTCCCGCCACCAGGCCCCAAACAGACGAGGGAATATTCCCTGCCCGGATATCAAGCCTGCTGTACACGTAAAACAGATTACAATTGTATACATGGAAAACTGCTGGTATGAATCAAAACAATACTGTTCATTCTTTTAGTCCACAGTGGGGAAGGTGGATTCCATTCATGTCGAAATGGAAGTCGGAATCTAAACAGGGTGCATTCCCGGGCTTGCCGGTTAAAAATTCACGATCCGCCATATTCCATCCCTGTCCCTGACAAAGAGGACCTGGAACGAGTAAATCTCACCGTTGCGTACCGTTCGCAGGTCATACACCGCCCGGTTTTCCTGGATGTCCGCCAGAGTGCAACTTCCCATGTCGGTGACGATGGCAGGAAGCATGGTTGATAGAGCGGTAAACTGCTGCCGGTATACATCCCGGTTGTTTATTGTAAAATATCGTATGGCTTCCTCGACATCGCCACCGGTCAGGGCTGTTTTCATTGCCTCCCATTTGGCCTGAAGACGTGTGTCCAACTCGTCGCGATCAAGGACTTGCACGGCGACTGAATCGGTGTAGGTATTGTTTTCATCGTCGGTTGCCTGAACAGTGAAGATGTAAAGACCTTTTTCGGTCAAACGGATACGATGGTTATCGGCGCTCGTTTCGAGATACTCGACGGCGCCTGGCCCCTGATCAGAAAGAACCGGCGACTCAAGAGGCAGCAGGGATGTTCCGATGCGCAACGTGGTCTCCAGGGGAGCGTCACCGGAAACCGTGCCGGCATTGATTGTAATATAACGTTCCGCCGGCTGCGGGTTGACGATAACGGTTTCTTCAGCTGTATAGCCTGCGGTATCAACCGCTTTCACAGTGATGGCATTCGTGTCGGGCAGCGGAGCAACATGGTTGGCGACAAACCGGTCTCCTTCGACAAGGGCTAATATGCCATTGACAGTTATCCCTGTTTCTAAACCTGTCTGGTTCGATACCTCGCCCGTTACCATGACATCCGCTCCGGTAACCGTTTCCCCGGCGACCGGCGAGGTGACGGTGATACTGATGGGTGAGGAAACGGTTACGGTAACCGACGAGCTGGTCGTACCGCCCGGACCAGCGGCGGAAATCGTATAGGTCGTAGTCGCCAAGGGACTCACGACCGTTGACCCCTCTATGTCAACAGTGCCGATGCCTGGTTCAATGGTACAGGTATCGGCATTGGCGCTGCTCCAGCTCAGAGTAACCGGGTTTCCTGTATAAACATTTTGCTTATCAGCTATCAGGGAAACAGAGGGGGCCGGAAAAGAAACGGCGATGCTTTTTCTGGTTACCCCGCCTGGTCCGGTGGCAGTGAGGGTATACGTGGTATTCACCGCGGGGGTTACCTGCACGGACCCGTTGACAGGAACAGAACCGATACCGGGTTCGATCCTGCAACTGTCGGCCCAGCTGGTTGTCCAGGTAAGGGTAGCTGCATCTCCGGGTTCACCCAACATCTGCGGATTAGCTGTAAACTCGGTCGGCGGAGGCGGATAGCTCACATGAACAGTTGTTGTGGCGGTGGATGTGCCGCCGGGACCGATCGCGGTAATCGTATATGTAGTGGTCTGTTCCGGGGAAACGGCAACCGAACCATCGTCTGTTACTGTTCCGATACCGGGCGTGATGGTCACCGTATCGGCAAAGGCTGTATCCCAGATGAGATTTGTACTGGTACCGACCATGATATCTTCCGAATTTGCCTTGAATGACAGTGGCGGTTCCGGATAAATGACGCTAACGTTCACCTCGTCGGA
>DRLX01000370.1 GCA_011322715.1 Desulfobulbaceae bacterium | reverse complement strand
TTTTGTTCACCATAGATAATTTTATGGTAAATTTTATATCGGAAAACGGCTCTGACTTCATCTCCTACAGCGAACTTCCTGATCTTCTGTGTCTTTGGTGATACTATATGTGGGGCAGAAAATATTTGTATCACTCTATATGTTGTGTTATATACATGCAGGCGCAATTATTCCATTGTCGCTGTTTGCTGACGCAGACAATTTTTTAACAGTGTCATTTCCGTAAAAAGGGAGGGGAGCATGACCAGGGATATGGTGAAACAGCAGTTGACTGAGACGGCTGAAGCTGTGTTGGCCAGACGGTATTATCTCAAAGATGAAAATGGAACACCACTTGAGAATTGGGAGTCCCTCTGCCGCCGGGTAGCAAATGCGGTTGCCGTCGTAGATCGTGAAGATGAACAGTATGAATTCTTGCGTGAAAGCTTTTTTAATATAATTTATCATCTTGATTTTCTGCCGAATTCTCCATGCCTCATGAATGCCGGTACCGATCTGGGTCAGTTGTCCGCCTGTTTTGTCCTGCCGGTGGAAGACTCCATGGATGGCATTTTTACCTCCATTCGTAATGGGGCTCTTGTCCATAAGACCGGTGGCGGTACCGGCTATTCTTTTTCCCGGCTGCGTCCGAAAAATTCAGCTGTCCGGTCGACCCAGGGTGTTGCTTCCGGTCCTCTTTCCTTTGCCGCTGTTTTTGATGCTGCTACGGAAACCATCAAGCAGGGTGGCAAACGGCGGGGTGCCAACATGGGTGTTTTGCGGGTAGATCACCCTGACATTTTGGATTTCATTCACGCCAAGGAGGACCAGAGCAGGTTCACCAACTTTAATTTCAGTGTTGCCATAACAGATCGGTTTATGCTGGCTGTTCGCGATGATAAAGAGTATGACCTGATTGATCCCTCCAACGGTGAGGTCGTAGAAACCCTCCATGCCGGTAAGGTTTTTGAGGAAATTGTTGATCTTGCCTGGCATAACGGCGAGCCGGGAGTTCTATTTATAGATGCGGCCAATAGGGGCAATTCCACGCCCCAGCTTGGTGAATTCGAGGCTACCAATCCCTGCGGTGAGCAATGGTTGTTACCTTATGAATCCTGTAATCTCGGATCGATAAACCTTGAGCGATATGTGCGGGACGGCAAAGTAGACCGGGACCGGCTGGCAACAACGGTCAAGCTGGCCGTTCGTTTTCTGGATAACGTTATTGACTGTAACCGGTTTCCTATACCTGAAATCGCTGAAATGACGCAGAAAACAAGGAAAATAGGTCTTGGCATCATGGGATTGCATGATATGCTCATCCAGCTTGAGCTGCCCTATGGATCCAAGAAGGGCCGGGTGGTTGCCGCCGATGTCATGCAGTTTATTCGTCGGGAGGCGGAACAAGCCTCAATGGCCCTGGCCGAGCAGAAGGGCGCTTTTCCTGCCTATGATGCCGGACAAAATGAATATCCAAGCCGCAGAAATGCGGCCCTGACCTCCATTCAGCCGACCGGTACGGTATCAATGATCGCCGACTGTGCCTCGGGTTGTGAACCCTATTTTTCCATTGTTACCGAGAAAAACGTCATGGACAATGATCTGTTTCTCATGGTGAACAAACATTTTGAAACCATTGCCCGCAAACATGGATTCTATTCGAAAGAGGTGATGAAAAAAGTGGCTGAATCCGGTACGGTTGTCGGTCATGCCGAGATCCCTGAAAAATGGCAGGAAATTTTTCGGACCGCCCAGGATATTTCTCCTGAAGACCATATCAAAATGCAGGGCGCCCTGCAGGCAAGCGGTGTTGACTCCTCAATAAGTAAGACCATCAACCTGCCCTCGGATGCCACAAAAGATGATGTCCGTCTTGCCTATATGCTTGGCTTTGATCTCGGTTGTAAGGGGTTGACCGTGTATCGTGACGGTTCTCGCGATCATCAGGTATTGAGTACGGTTTCCAGTGAAAATAAAGATACGGCGCTGGTGTCGTCGACTGGTCTGGTGACCAAGAAAAAATTACCGGATGTTCTCAGTGCCAAGCGGTATCGACTCAAAGATGCCAACCGCAACACCATTTATCTTATTGTCTGTTTTGATGATGATGAGAATCCCATGGAGGTGTTTGCTAAATTTCCCTTTGATAACAGGGTCGACCTTAAGGACAAGTCCACCATGTGGACAACTACCTGCAGGCTGGTTTCTCTTGCCCTGCGCTATCAGATCCCCATGGAAGAGGTGATAAAGCAGCTTGACCGTTCCAGCGGTCATATGCTTGATCTGCCTGCCCAGCTCGGTAAACTGCTGAAGTCCTTTATGGCTGGTACCCAGCATGGTTTTTCTTCTATCTGTCCGGAATGCTCGGGAAAATTGATCTTTGAAGAGGGATGCGAGATCTGCCGCGACTGTGGGTATTCCAAGTGTTCCTGATGCTTTTTAATTGTTAAAAGCAAGAACGCTCAATCAAGACGTTTGTAATAATCATTTCGAGAAATGGCATGGTAAAAATAGGAAGAAATCAACCCTGTCCCTGCGGCTCAGGAAAGAAATATAAATATTGCTGCCTGCCCCTGGTGCAGGCTGGTCAGCCGGTGGCACCGGAAATAGTACAACCGACTACTTTTTCATTACGGGCAGAGGTTGAAAAACTGCAGGCCGCCGCAGAAAAAAAACAAAAAATCTTTTTTGAATCAGGAGTTTTTATATTATTTACAGATGAAAATGGGGATGGGTGGCTGCTTGAGGTTGTGGAAAGTGATGCCGTTCAGGTTACCCGGGCAGGTAAGCCCATAGATATTGATCTAATGGAAAACAAGGAAACCATTGAGGTCAACTGGAGCCATACCTATGAGTTGCGTGATCGTCGTTTTTTTCTAACAGCTTATAGTGATAACAACCGAATTGAGTTAATGGGCGCTCCCTGTCAGCAGATACGCGCGGGAATCAGGCGTATCCAACAACGTTATACGCCCGAGGTGTTGGGTATGATCCATGTGGATTCTGAAAACGGGGA
>DRLX01000369.1 GCA_011322715.1 Desulfobulbaceae bacterium | reverse complement strand
AGAGCGGTTCTGGCACCGCCGATATGAAGATATCCGGTTGGACTGGGGGGAAAGCGAACCCTGACTTCGGTCATTTTTTATTCCTCAAGATAAAAAAAAGAGTTGTATCCTGTGCCTGTTGTGTAAGCGACAAAGAAAGTGTTTCTATAGTCACTTGCTGATAAAGATGCAAGGCTGGAAAAATATCCATGCCGTTGTGGAGGCAACAGGGCGATTTTTCAGTGGACTGTAGTTTTTAGTATTGTCTGTAAACGACA
This sequence comes from Desulfobulbaceae bacterium, assembly GCA_011322715.1. GTDB lineage: Bacteria > Desulfobacterota > Desulfobulbia > Desulfobulbales > Desulfobulbaceae > DRLX01. The sequence continues at coordinate 2,283 of DRLX01000369.1, read as the reverse complement.
ATACCGTTATAGTTCCTGTTTCACAGTTAAAAATCAATAATTATTACCTGCAAAAAAATATATTCCGCCTGGGAGAGAGAAGAATGAAAGTATTGATCAGTGATAACCTGGCGCCTATCGGTGAAAAGATTCTTCGGGAAGCGGGGTTGGAGGTTGATGTCAAAACCGGACTGCCGCCCGAAGAACTCAAAGCGATTATTCCTGAATATGATGGCCTTGTCATTCGCAGCGCGACCAAAGTTCGGGAAGATATCGTTGAGGCCGCCACTAAACTTAAAGTGGTCGGACGTGCCGGTATCGGTCTGGATAACGTTGATATCCCCGCAGCCAGTCAGAAGGGTATAGTGGTCATGAATGCGCCGGACGGTAATGCGACCACGGCTGCTGAGCATGCCATTGCCATGATGATGTCTCTGGCCAGAAACATTCCCCAGGCCACTGCTTCCATGAAGGCCGGAAAATGGGAAAAGAAGAGTTTTATGGGTCGCGAAGTGACCGGCAAAACCCTGGGGATTGTCGGCATCGGGCGTATTGGCTCCATTGTTTGCACCCGGGCCCATGGATTGCAGATGAAGGTCATTGCTTATGATCCCTTTATGCCGCCTGATCTTGTCGAAAAACTTGGGGTTGAGCTGGTTGAGCTCAATGAACTGGCCAAACGTGCGGATTTTATCAGTGTTCATACTCCCCTGACTAAAGGCACCCGTCATCTTTTATCCACTGAGTTCTTCAGCAACATGAAAGAGGATGCGATGTTTATCGACTGCGCTCGAGGAGGAGTTCTTGATGAGCAGGCACTATTTGAAGCCCTGTCGGAAGGACGGATTGCCGGGGCCGCCCTTGATGTATTTGAAAAAGAACCAACGACCCTGGAGGATACACCGCTGTTAGGTTTGAAAAATTTTATCTGCACCCCTCACCTGGGGGCATCCACCAGTGAGGCGCAGGAAAACGTGGCTTCCGCCATAGCCGAACAGGTCGCCGATTACCTGCTCAAGGGCGCAGTCCGCAATGCAGTAAATGTTCCTTCGGTCAGCGATGAGGTTCTTGCCAAAGTAGGGCCATACATCAGCCTCGGCGAGATGCTTGGCTCTCTGCACATGCAGATTGCCGGCGGCAGTGTGGAAGAAGTCAACCTGGAATTCTCCGGTGACCTCGCCGATCAGGATACCGGACCGGTGACGGTTGCGCTGTTGAAGGGCCTGTTCACTCCCATTCTCCAGGATGCGGTTAACTTTGTCAATGCGCCTTTGATTGCCAAGGAACGCGGGATCAAGGTCATTGAATCGAAAACGCAACAGGCCGAGGATTTCACAAATCTCCTCAGGGTAACCGTCAAGACAACCAAGGGTGAAAATATGCTGGCCGGCACTGTCTTCGGTAAAAAAGAGCCCCGTCTTGTCCGGTTAAATTCATTTCGGCTGGAAGCTCTACCTGCAGGTCCCATGCTGCTGGTCTATAACAAGGATGTCCCAGGGGTGATTGGGGCGCTCGGCACAACTCTCGGCAAATACGGTGTCAATATTTCACGGATGACCGTCGGCAGGGAAGAGGCCTCCAGTCAGAACGTGATTCTTCTCAATACCGACACCGTGGTTGATAATGATTTGTTGGCACAAGTCATGAAACTTGATGACATTGACAATGCAATGGTTCTTGAGTTGCCGCCGTATGGTGGGTGAGCTGTCCTCAGAATTGATGGTGTCCTATTCTATTGATCTTGAAGGAAAAGAGGTAAGCAGAAATGAGTAACCAGGATGATAAATGCGGATGTCCGGAAGGAAAAATCCGTAACAGTGAAGGAAAATGTGTGATGCCGGAAGTCACTTTTTCCTCTTTTGTTCTCTCGTTGAACACGTCGGCCCTTTACCATCTTGGAGAAATCGGCGACCCCAGGACCGGTCGTAAAAATGTTGATCTTGATCTTGCGAAAAATGCAATTGATACCCTGGCGCTCCTTAAGGAAAAAACCAGGGGAAACCTGAGTAATGATGAGGGAGAGTTGTTGACCAGGGTCGTGTATGAACTAAAAATGCGTTTTGTCCAGACATGCAAGGAGCATTGAGAGAGAGTATATGATTTTGGATGAAACGCTCTTTTGGTCGACGGATATGCACTGACGGTTCATTATGGTGACAAAAGTCCTCCTGCAGGCGCCTGCAAAAATAAATTTGTACCTGCGGGTATTGGGACGTAGAGATGACGGGTATCACCTGTTGGCTACGCTCATGCAGAAGCTTGATCTCTGTGACCGCATAGAGATCGAGCCTGCCGAAACAGTTT
>DRLX01000368.1 GCA_011322715.1 Desulfobulbaceae bacterium | reverse complement strand
CGGTTTGTCTACATATCCACGTTTAACCGTATTTTGATGAATATAGGACAACTTTTGTACCAACATGGACCGTCCCTCAATTATCTGCGGGTGGGATCCCTCCTGCCAAAATTGATAAGTACGGTCCCCACGCCTTGCCTTCAAGCTTGAACGCATGTGTTGTAAAAAGATTTCGATTCGCTGTTGTTGTAAATAATCAATAATTCTCCGGGCCGTATAAGATTTAAACCTTGTCCATGTTGCGGGTAGATTGTTGCTTTGAGCAACAACATGAAGATGATTTTCCAGGACCACAAAACCATACAACCGCATGTTCTGATTTTCCTGTAAATAACGCCAGGAAGAGAAGAGGATATCAACCGTTTCCTGACGTGTAAAAACCGGCAGCCAATCGACAACGGTCGCGGTCAGAAAATGCGGTTGCCTCTCTTCACCAAATTGATAACGGCTGCGGGCCATGGGTTGTGTGTTGCCTGTTATATGGCGCAGAGCGCCATTGTTCGGTGACACCGCAGAGCAGTGTCACCAGAGATTTATCCGTAATCCTTCCTACCAGTTCTCCTCGTTCCACCGCTCTGTGGTGAACGTCTCTTTCTGGCGCCCTGCGCCCTAGATACATTCTCCACTTCTGCTCACCATCTCCATGGCCGCCTGTCTTGGTTCCGTGCTGGTGAATGTGGTGGTTTTCAATTTTTCCCGCAGGTCTGCCTTGACTATTTCCACGGCCCAGTCAAGCGTTTCCAGTTGAAAGGAACGTTTGCGGCGTGCATGCAGTTGGCCGTTGCTGCGAAATTCCCCTTCCAGGGTAAAAATACGATCAAGCAGGATGGCAACGCCTGTGCCTTCGTTGGCAACAGTGGCACAGATACGTTCCTCACGCTCCTTTGGATCAGTAAAGACCGTGGCCATTTCCAGTTGCAGCTTACCGGCTCCCGGCTGGTCGGCCTTGTTGACCACCAGCAGATCGGCAACCTCCAGGATACCCGCCTTCATGGCCTGGATATCATCACCGAAACCAGGGGCCAGCACCAGGGCGGTCAGGTCGGCCAGACGAACGATATCCATCTCCGACTGGCCAATACCCACGGTTTCCAGGATAACGACCCGGCAGCCGGAGGCGGCCATGATCCGGGCAGCGGCGCCGGCGGATGCACACAACCCCCCGAGACGACCCCGGGTAGCCATGGAGCGGACCACCACCTCCCAGTCCAGGGCATGTTCCATCATGCGGATGCGGTCACCAAGCAGGGCACCGCCGGAAATGGGCGAGGAAGGATCAATGGCAATGATACCGACGCGGTATTTCTGCTTGCGCAGGGCGGTAATCAAAGCGCCGGTCAGGGTGGACTTGCCTGCGCCGGGCGGACCGGTCAGGCCAAGGACAAGGACATCTTCAATCCGTTTTTGATCAAGCCCGGCAAGCAGCCCGGCCGCCTCCGGCTGTTGGTCCTCAACAAGGGTTATGGCCCGGGCCAGGGCGCGGGGATCGCCGCCATGCAGGTGCCGGAGAAGGCGATCAACGGTCGGATCACCCTTCATTGTTCTCGCGGTCGCGCTGCATTTTGCAGGCCTCGGTAAAGGCGGCAATAATGGTATCCACCGGGGTGCCGGGGGTAAAAATTTCTCGAATGCCCGCCTTGCGCATGGTTTCCACATCCTCGGCGGGAATGATGCCGCCGCCAAGGACCGGGATATCGTCGGCCCCGGCTTGGGCAAGGGCATCCACCACCGCCGGGAAGAGCCGTAGATGCGCTCCGGACATGGACGATAGCCCAACTGCGGCCACGTCTTCCTGCACGGCGGCGGCGGCAATTTCAGCAGGGGTGCGGCGAATACCGGTATAAATAACCTCAAAACCGGCATCGCGCAGGGCCCGGGCAATGAACTTTGCACCCCGATCATGGCCATCCAGACCGGGCTTGCCAATAAGGACTCGATATTTCATATTTTTGTTTACCAATAAAAGTCAACGATGAAGGCGCTGTAACAATTTTTGAATTCCGGAAATTGCACCCTTTCGGCTCAGGCCAGTTTCAGGCCATTGGCCACCGGCTTGTCCGGCACCGCCAGCACCACGGCTCCATCATCCCGGATAAAGCCGGTGACCAGGCATTCCGAGCGGACCGGGCCGATTTGTTTGGGAGGGAAATTCACCACGCCGACAACCTGCTTGCCCTTCAGCTCGTCTTTACCGTACAGGTCGGTAATTTGGGCGCTGGATTTTTTCAGGCCGATCTTTGGGCCGAAATCAACCACCAGCTTCCAGGCCGGTTTACGGGCCTCGGGAAAATCATGGACCTCAACAATGGTGCCCACCCGCAGCTCGACTTTTGCAAAATCATCCCAGTCAATTTCTTCCATATACCCTCAGTCTTTAAAAATACCTGCGCAGAACTCGCCCAGCCTGCCCAGCTCCTCGCAGACATGAAGGCCGCAGTCGCGCATGACCGCAATCTTTGAGGATGCGGTGCCTGAAGTCCCGCTGACAATGGCGCCGGCATGGCCCATCCGCCGACCGGGCGGCGCGGTCAGTCCGGCAATAAAGCCAACCACCGGAACTTTTATGTTTTCTCGAATAAAGGCTGCCGCCTCTTCCTCGGCATTGCCGCCGATCTCGCCAACCATGACCAGGCCTGTGGTTTTGTTGTCCCCGGCAAAGGCGGTCAGGCAGTCGATAAAATTGGAGCCGACAACCGGGTCGCCGCCGATGCCGATACAGGTGGACTGGCCGAGCCCCTGGCCGGTCAACTGGTGCACCACCTCATAGGTCAGGGTGCCGGAACGGGATATGACCCCGATACCGCCCGGTTTATGGATCGGGCCGGGCATGATGCCGATCTTGGCCGCGCCCGGAGAGATAATACCGGGGCAGTTGGGACCGATCAGGCGACTTGTACTCCCGGCAAGGGCGTTCTTGACCCGCAGCATATCATGGGCCGGAATACCCTCGGTTATGCAGACAATAAGACCGATTTCCGCATCGGCCGCTTCCAGGATGGCATCGGCGGCAAAGGGCGGCGGCACAAAGATCATCGAGGTGTTGGCCCCGGTATCGGCCACCGCTTCACGAACGGTGTTAAAAACCGGAATACCTTCCACATCCTGCCCGCCCTTGCCCGGTGTCACCCCGGCAACCACGTTGGTTCCATACTGCACGCACTGCAGGGTGTGAAACCTGCCCTCCGTGCCGGTAATACCCTGGACCAGAAGGCGGGTATCATTACCTACCCAGATACTCATAACTGCCTCGCAATGGTTGCAATTTTTTCAGCCGCATCCTGAAGGCCGGCGGCGGTGATCAATTCGAGACCGGAATCGTTGAGAATGCGACGTCCCTCCTCGGCATTAGTTCCCTCCATGCGCACCACCACCGGCAATTTGAGCGCCACCTTGGCTGCCGCCTCGACCACTCCTGTCGCCAGCACGTCACAGCGCAGGATACCGCCGAAAATATTAATCAGGATGGCCCGAACATCGGGGTCCGACAGGAGAAGACGAAAGCCGTTTTCGATCATCTCCGCATTGGCCCCGCCTCCCACGTCAAGGAAATTGGCCGGTTCGCCCCCGGCCTGCTTGATGATATCCATGGTCGCCATGGCAAGACCGGCGCCGTTGACCATGGTGCCGATATTACCATCCAGACGGATATAATTGAGATGATATTTTTTGGCCTCGGCCTCCAGGGGATCATCTTCGGACGGATCATGGAGTGCGGCCAGATCCTTGTGCCGAAACAGGGCCGAAGAGTCTACCTCCACCTTGGCATCGAGCAGAACCAGCCGGTCGTCTTCTGTGACCGCCAGCGGGTTGATCTCAGCCAGCATTAGATCCCGGCTCATCACCAGGGAATAGAGCTTCTGCAACAGGCTGCAGAACGACTTGAACAGATCACCCTGTAACTCCAGACCAAAGGCGATCTGCCGCAGGTGAAAGGGTTGCAGGCCGATAAGAGGATTGACCCGAACCCGGATGATCCGCTCCGGCGACCTGGCCGCGACCTCTTCGATGTTCATACCGCCTTCGGTGGAGGCAATGATCATCATGGAGGCGGTGGTCCGGTCCGGCAGGATGGAGAGATAGAGCTCATCCCTGATCTGCTGCCCCTGTTCAACAAGAACCCGGCGCACGGTATGGCCGCGTCCCGCCGTCTGAGCGGTGGCAAGGGTCATGCCGATAATTGCATCCGCCGCTGCCTGCGCCTCCTGCCGGTCGTGCGCCAGCCGGATCCCGCCGGCCTTGCCCCGGCCGCCGGCATGGACCTGGGCCTTTATCGCCACCGGATAGCCAAGGGCCTCGGCAGCTTCCACCGCCGCCTGCACCGAATCGGCGACACGCCCTTCGGGCACCGGCAGACCGGCCCCGGCAAAGAGTTCCTTGGCCTGAAATTCATGAAGTTTCATAATATTGTATTAGGGGATACCATCGCTACAGGACATGGCTTCCACGGTTGCTACCAGGTAGACAGTATTTATTTTTTTTCAGAGAGACACGGTAAAAAAGCGATGTTATCCCTCCCTGCAATCAAGCAGGCTGTAACCAATATCTTTGATATGAAGATCCTGTTTGTGAAAATCCAGCATAGCCTGTTTTCCACCAAACAATTGCAAAACTTTTGTACGTTCCAGTTTTGTCGGCATATTGTTGCTCAGGGCTTTTAGCGAACTATATTTCCACTCCCAAAAAGAAGAGGTTATGCCATGATGGACAGGGTTATTGTGGATGTAGTACACCAACCATAGCAGGTGAGCTTCCTTTTTTACCGGAACACATTTTGGATGTTCTTGAAAAAGACTTCCACGTCGACGTTCTTGTTTATTGATTGCCTGGGCATAGGAAATTGCGAATCGCCGCATTTGTTCCCTGATTTTCTTATCATCCCCTTCAATAATCCGTACCAGAAAATGAAAATGGTTAGGCACAAGGCAGTATGCCCATACCTCTACCAGAGAACCAAGATATTCATTCCACTTGTCCAGGAAAAAACAATAATTTTTCTCCTGAAAAAAAAGTTTATCCGCCTGACTGTTTGCCCGATTAAAAATATGATAAAAATCATGAGCAACGAAGGAAGTTTTGGCATCCATTGTCCAATATCAACAGGGATAACATCGCTCAAAAAGGCTGGGAAAAACAAGTAGCCATTTTCCATTCTTCAATTGGATGTCCATTGAATATGGCTAATAAGCGATGGTATCCCCTGGTCTTTATTTTCCCGGATAGCCCATCTTCTGCAGATGTTCGGTAATCTCATCCAGAGTGGCGGGGTCATCAATGGTGGACGGCATCCGGTATTCCTTGCCCACGGAAATAGAGCGCATGGTGCCGCGTAGGATCTTGCCGGACCGGGTCTTGGGCAGACGCGCGACCACGGCGGTCTCCTTATAGCAGGCAATGGGTCCGATCTGCGAGCGGATCATCTTGACCAGTTCGGTCTTCAGTTCTTCCTCATCGCACTCGACTCCGGCCTTGAGCACCACCAGACCCAGGGGCCGCTGTCCTTTCAGAGAATCATCGGTGCCGAACACCGCGCATTCCGCCACATGGGGATGGGTGGCGATCACCTCTTCCATGGCGCCGGTGGAAAGCCTGTGCCCTGCGATATTGATAACATCATCAATTCGGCCCATGACAAAGACATAGCCGTCCTCATCAATATAGCCGCCGTCACTTGTCTCGTAATAACCGGGAAAGGCCGACATATAGGAGCTGAGAAATCGCTCTTCGTTACGCCACAGGGTCGCCAGCGTCCCAGGAGGCAGCGGCAGCTTGACCACAATATTGCCCTCCTGGTTGGGTCCCAGTTCGTTGCCCTCGTCATCGAGGATTTTTACATCAAAGCCCGGCGCCGGTTTTGTCGGAGAGCCCGGCTTGACCGGAAACTGCTCAATTCCCATGGGATTGGCGGCAATTGCCCAGGCGGTCTCGGTCTGCCACCAGTGGTCGATCACCGGCACATTGAGCAATTTTTTCGCCCAGTGGTAGGTATCGGGATCAAGCCGCTCTCCAGCCAGGAACAGCGTCTGGAAGCCGGAGAGGTCATAGGTCTTCAGCAGGGCCCCGTCCGGGTCTTCCTTCTTGATGGCCCGAAAAGCGGTGGGCGCGGTGAACATGACCTTGACCTTATGCTCGGCAATGACCCGCCAGAAAGCACCCGCATCCGGGGTGCCGATGGGTTTGCCCTCATAGACGATAGTCGTGCAGCCATAGAGCAGGGGCGCATACACGATATAGGAATGGCCCACCACCCAGCCCACATCCGAGGCTGCCCAGTAGACATCACCGGGTTCCACGTTGTAGATATTTTTCATGGTCCAGTGCATGGCCACGGCATGACCGCCATTGTCCCGCATGACGCCCTTGGGCATGCCGGTGGTGCCGGAGGTGTAAAGAATGTACAGGGGGTCGGTGGCGGCCACCGGCACGCAGTCGGCAGGCTGCGCGTTCTCAACAATGGCCTGCCATTCCACATCCCTCTCTTTGGTCAGTTCCGCCTGAATGAAATCCCGCTGGAAAATGATACACTTTTCCGGCTTGTGACTGGACTGCTCAATGGCCGAATCAACCATCGGTTTATAGGCCAGGGTTTTTTTGCCCTCAATGGCGCCGGAGGCGATAACAATAGCCCTGGGCTGGGCATGATCAATACGGATGGCCAGCTCGTTGGCGGCAAATCCCCCGAAGACCACGGAATGGACGGCGCCCAGCCGGGCACAGGCTAACATGGAAACCAGGGCCTCGGGAATCATCGGCATATAGATAATGACGGTATCGCCCTTTTCTACACCCTGATCGCGCAAGGCTCCGGCAAAAATGGACACCTGCTCCAGAAGCTGTTTATAGGTAATGGCGCGCTTGGTCCCCGTGACTGGAGAATCGTAGATAATGGCCGCCTGATCGCCACGGCCGCTTTCCACATGCCGGTCAACGGCATTGTAGCAGGTATTCAGCTCGCCACCCCTAAACCAGCGGTAGATCGGCGGATTGGAACGATCAAGCACCGTGTCCCATTTCTTATACCAATCAATGCCTTCGGCAGCCTCGGCCCAAAATTCTTCCGGATGCTCTATACTTTTTGTGAATACCTCTTCGTAAGCCCCCATCTCTGCTCCTCTTTTTGTCTGTTACATTTTTCCGTGGCCCTTGTTCCACGCATGATAGCCGGGCATCACCTCTTCCCCGGACACCGATCGGGTTCCCCGGAAATGATTGCGACTGCTACGCCGACACCTGTGGAACCCTTTGTTCTATACCCAATTGTCCCTTCTCCGACAAGAGGAAGCCCTGAACGACAGGTATTTTTCTTGTGGTTGATTTCCGGGGGTGGTACAGTTGAAGCATGAAAACATGGTTACTGTTCTCCATTGTCTCCCTCCTGTTTTTCTGTCTGCCGCTGACTGTCCTTTTTTCCGTCGGAAGCGCTCTTGCCGTAGCCGCCGGTGACGAGACCGGATCCCCTGAAGTTGCAATCATCAAGATACACAAGCGTCCGGCACAGGAACTTCTTCCCCAGGTACAAACCATTCTCTCGGCCTCGGGGCGTGCCTCGGTCGACATCATCTCCAATAGCGTCATCGTCTCCGATCATGCAGACACCATTAAAAAAATTCGAGACCTGATCCGGCGGCTCGACGTGTCCACCCCCCAGGTAACGGTTACCCTTCGCTATCACCAGGCGGAAACACGAACAAGAACATTGTCCACCTCAAGCGGCATTTCAGGGCCGAAAACGGGACTGCATATCACAAGCGGTGAGTTCCGCCGGGACAAAAGACTGCAAATCACCGTCAGTTCAGGCAGTACGGGCTATCTTGTGGTGGGGAGGAACGTCCCCTTTACCAGCTACTGGATGGATCTCTGTTCCCGCCATGGCTATCGATTCAGTTGGCTGCATGAGTATACAACCGTCGGCATCGGTTTTGAAGTGCGCCCCCTGGTTCTTGACAACCGGGTAGACCTGTCCCTGGTCCCGCGCCTCTCCTTTGCCAAACGACGTACGGTTGAATTTACCAGAGCGCAAACACGGATCATGGTACCGAAAAATACCTGGGTGCAACTTGGTGCCACCAACAGCGGCATGGATGAGGTTTCCGCCGCTATCCTGTCGGCAGGAAGACACAACGACCAGGCCATGATCCTTGAGGTCATGGCCCGGGTTCGCTGATCCCGAAGACAAAATATTTCCCACAGGAAGGTTATCAAAGCATTGGTAATCGCCTCTTCTCACCATCCCATAACAGAAGTGAAATCCAGG
>DRLX01000367.1 GCA_011322715.1 Desulfobulbaceae bacterium | reverse complement strand
CGCACGGGGCCGGGCTTGCGTTGTTGTATTATTTTGGCATACCCGCCACGTTATGTAGCGGTTTTGCAGCGTACAACACAATAATGCAAGCCCTGACCCCGTCCTCCCTGTTGATAGCAATCACCAAGTAATGCGGTAACACCGCCAGAGTTTTTCGCCAACAGGCTCAACTCTCCCGTTTTAAACAGATGATCAAGCGCACTCCTCAGACGTCTTCTCCAAATCTCCGGAGCGATTTACTCTATGAAATTGCAGCATAGTTTTTTCCCTGTTCATTATTAAACGCCCGTGCTTTGGAATCTTTTAAAATTTTCCGCCTGCTCAAAAATCTCCTTATACACTTCATCCCGATCCACCGGTGGATAACCGTTCTCCGCAAGAAGGATGATCAAATCCGCCTTCAATTCCGCCTGGATATCGTCGCGCTGGCTCCAGTCGGTATATCTGGCCTTGTCGTTAACCACTGTCTTGACTTCTTTTGCCAGATGCAAAAGCTTGTCTTCCGGGTATTCAAAATCATACTTATGGGTCAAAGCCTTCAAAATGTCATAGAACGCCTTTTCTTCAAGGTCTATCCCCAGGTCGGCAAAAGACTCTTTTTCCTTTTTCAGCGCTCCAATCAGATCAAAAATCTCATCCGTAAACTCTTCCAGCACCTCGCTGACCAGCACATTCTGTTCCTTACGCTCGTTATATCGTTCCACCAGGGCCTTAAACTTTTTTGCGAAATCGATTCCCTTGATTTTGTTTATCTTCTTGAAATCGTCAATAGCCCTGGCAAGGAGCTGCTGCAATATCTTGATCTTGGTATTGGGCAGTTTAATCTTTTCTATCTTGGCAAGATAATCTTCATCAAACAGGTCATATTCCCTGCCGCCATCCTCGCCCATCTTGAAAATCTCTTCAACGCCATCGCTTTTAAGTGCCTCCCTGATCATCTCCCTGACTTTGGCATTCATCCGGGCAGTATCCGGGGCGTTGCCCCTGGTCAATTTAAAAACAATGGAACGAACAGCCAGATAAAAATGGATATGGTCGCGCTCCTCCCGACTGAAGGCATCAGAACCGCAGCAAATGTCATAGGCGGCTTTAAGACGTTTGACCAGATACATAAACCGTTTTTCCTGCTTATCCGTCAACATGGCGAATTCTGCCGCCATGTTCAGGCAATGCAGCTGTTCCAAAGGAGAGCCGGAAGAATAGGGTGTCTTGTCAAACTTGTGAAACATCTTGGCCAGCAGATCCAGGTGATCTTTAACCACCACAATAGATTGCTCGATCTCTTCAAAATTTGAACTGTCTGTTTTGGAATATTGGGCCAGGGCCTGATTCATCTGGCTTTTGATACCGATATAATCAACCACCAGTCCCTTTTCTTTGCCTTCGAACCTGCGGTTGACCCGGGAAATGGTCTGGATCAGGTTATGGCGACGGATGGGCTTGTCGATGTAGATGGTATCGAGAAAGGGCACATCAAAACCGGTCAGCCACATATCCACCACAATAGCGATTTTAAAGTTTGATTTGCCGTTTTTGAACTGCCTGTCCAGCTCCTTGCGATAGTCCTTGATCCCGAGCAGGTCATACATTTCTTTGGGATCATCTTTGCCACGGGTCATGATCATTTTGATCCGTTCCATGGGTTTGATCTCTTTTTTCTCCCTTTCGCTTAACTCTGCGCCTTCCTCACAGACCTTTATTTCTGCCCACTCCGGGCGCAGCGCAATCACGGCCCTGTAAAAATCCCAGGCAATGATCCGGCTGGAACTGACAAACATGGCCTTGCCCGTAACCGTGGCGCCTTCATTAACCCGTTTTTCATAATGTTTGACAAAATCATCCGCCAGAGCCTTTATCCGGTCAGGATCGCCCAGGATCATATTCATTTGGGCATTGGCCTTTTTACTCTCTTCAATCTGGTATTCGCTGGCGCCTTCCTCAGCGCATTTTGCATAATATTCTTCAATCTCCTTCAATTTGGCATTATCAAGCAGCACCTTGGCGGCCCGACCTTCATAGACAATGCGCACGGTGATTTCATCGGCCACCGATTCGGTTATAGTGTAAGCATCCACCACCTGGCCGAACACATCAAGGGTCGCATCAATGGGGGTGCCGGTAAAACCGACATAGGTGGCATTCGGCAGGGAATCATGCAGGTATTTGGCAAAGCCGAAGGTGCGTTTCACCCCTTTTTCCGTGATCCGAACCTTCTGGTCCAGGTTGATCTGACTCCTATGGGCCTCATCGGATATGCAGATTACATTGTTCCGGTTGGTCAAGAGTTCGGTGTCTTCGGTAAACTTATGAATGGTGGTCAGAAAGACACCGCCGCTGTTGCGCCCCTTTAAAAGTTGCCGCAGATGTTCACGGCTTTCCACACTCACCACCATTTCATCGCCGATATATCCTTTGCCCGCGACGAACAGGGAAGAAAGCTGATCGTCCAGATCGGTGCGGTCGGTGATCAACACAATTGTGGGACTTGCAAAGTCCACGCTTTTCATGAGCAGCCGGGTCAGAAAGAGCATGGTAAAGGACTTACCGCTACCGGTGGCCCCAAAATAGGTGCCACCCTTGCCGTCACCATCCGGGCGGCGGTGGGCCTTGATATTCCTGTAGAGCTTGGTTGCGGCGTAATACTGGGGGTAGCGACAGAGAATTTTCTCTTCCT
>DRLX01000366.1 GCA_011322715.1 Desulfobulbaceae bacterium | reverse complement strand
TGATGCCTTGGTCGGCATTGACTCCGATCATCCCTTTGAAGTCTCGGTCAAGTCGGTGAAACATCCATTGACCAAAAAACAGGCAACCACAAAGAACAGCTACGTACTGACCGCGCGCGGCAGTGATCGTATCGGTTTTGTCGCCTTGGTCTCCGGGTTTTGCGCCGATCATTCCATCAATATCCTGGACCTGTCAACGACCACGGGCAGTGACGGCACCTATACTATGATCCTGCTGGTCGACCTGAGCAAATGCCCGCCCATGGAAGTTTTACGCGCCCACCTGGAAGATTTCAGCACTAAAAACGGCCTTTCCCTGCTTCTGCAGCACCAGGATATTTTCAGGGCCACAAACGAAATTGGAATGACATGATGCGTTCAGATCAAATCCTGGCCACCGTTGACATGATCCAGAAAGAAAATCTGGATGTCCGCGCCGTCACCATGGGCATCGACCTGATGGACTGCCGGAGCAGGAGTTCCGCCGAAACCTGCCGTAGAATCAAGGAAAAAATCTGTCTCCATGCCGGACGCCTGGTGCCGGTCTGTGAACAGATCAGCAAAAAATATGGCATTTCCGTGGTCAATAAGCGGATAGCCGTTACCCCGGTGGCCTATGTCGGGGCCGGTTTTTCACACGCGGACTTTGTCGATATCGCCGGGGCGCTGGATGAGGCCGCAAGCGAGGTGGGAGTGGATTTCCTGGGCGGCTTTTCCGCCAACGTGGAAAACGGAACCAGCAGGTCTGCAGCGACCTTGATGAAGGCTATGCCCGATGCCATGGCGGCAACAAAAAAAGTCTGCGCCTCGATCAATGTTGGTTCCAGCAAATACGGCATCAATATGGATGCGGTGGCCGTTATGGGCCGGGTAATCAAACAGCTTGCCGAAGACAGCAGCGACACCGGCGGCTTCGGCGCGGCACGGCTGGTGGTCTTTACCAACCAGCCCGAGGCCAATCCCTTCATGGCCGGGGCCATCCATGGTCCGGGCCAGCATGAGGTGGTAATCAATGTCGGGGTCAGCGGCCCGGGTGTTGTTGCCCGTGCCCTGGAGAGAAAACTGGCGGAAGCGGACAATATACCCGGTTTGCACGAACTGGCCGAGGTTATCAAGCAAACCGCTTTTCGAGTCACCCGTTGCGGAGAACTGATCGGGCGGCGGGTTTCTTCCGTTCTCGGCATACCATTTGGCATTGTCGATGTATCACTGGCACCGACGCCAAAGGTCGGGGACTCGGTCGGCGAAATCCTCAAGATCATGGGTGTCGATGCCATCGGTGCACCGGGATCAACGGCCATTGTCGCCCTCTTGAACGATGCGGTAAAAAAAGGCGGCACATTTGCCAGTCAGAGCGCCGGCGGTCTTTCAGGGGCCTTTATTCCAGTCTGTGAGGATGCAGAGCTGGCGGAAGCGGTAAAAAACAACACCCTGCCCCTGGAAAAACTCGAAGCCATGACAGCAGTCTGTTCCGTCGGTCTGGATATGGTTGCCGTTCCCGGTAGCGTTGACGCCACTACCATAGGCGCCATTATTGCCGATGAAATGGCCATCGGCATGATCAACTCCAAGACTACAGCGGTACGAATCATCCCGGTACCGGGAAAGGAGGCCGGTGATTTTGTCTCCTTCGGCGGCCTGTTTGGCGAATCCGCCCTGCTGCCGGTGAGGAATGTCGGTAAGTCGTCACGGTTTATGGGGTTCGGCGGCAAAATTCCCGCGCCGATCAACAGTCTGAAAAATTGATGGCGTCGTAAAACCTTCATTTTCCGGCGTTCCGCTCCGAGGAGGCCCGCAGTACGGTACCGGCATACCACTGTTTTCACGGAACTATATCCAGACATTACCTGGACTCTTTTACGAGATCATTACAAATTATTTCCATGGATAATCAACAGACCATACTGATTGTCGAGGACTCGCCGGTCAACCGCAAGATCCTCAGCGAATTGCTGAAGAAACAAGGCTATACCATTCTCAATGCCGCCTCCGGCGAAGAGGCGTTAAAACTTGTCACCACGGTCCTGCCCGACCTTATCATCCTTGATATTCTCCTGCCCGGAATGAACGGATACACAACATGTATCCAACTGAAAGATGACCCACAAACCAGAAACATACCCGTCATCTTTATCAGCTCTCTCGATGCCACCGAAGACAAAATCGGTGGCTTTGAAGCCGGTGGCGTCGATTATATAACCAAACCCTTCCAGCCGGCAGAGGTCATTGCCCGTATCTGTACCCATCTCCGCATCCGTCATCTACAACGGAAACTGGCCCGAAAAAATATTCTTTTGCAAGAGGAAAAACAAAAATCAGAAGCCCTGCTGCAAAATGTCCTGCCCTGTCGCGTTGCAGGAGAACTGCTTGCAACCGGTCATTGCGTTCCCAAACTCTTTACCGAGGCCACGGTCTGTTTTGCTGATATTGTGGGGTTTACGGCTGCGTCCTCCCGTCTCTCACCGGAAACTATCATCGGCGAGCTCAATGAAATATTTACCGGTTTTGACGCCATAGCGACCCGGCACCACTGCGAGCGGATGAAAACCATTGGTGACGCCTATCTTTTT
>DRLX01000365.1 GCA_011322715.1 Desulfobulbaceae bacterium | reverse complement strand
GCGGCAATGATCGCCGGTACAACGGCCGAGGAAATCAACCTGGTCTATGTGGATGATGGTTTTGCCGGAGTGTACCAGGACGCAGACTTCGATGCCTCGTACACGCCCACCCAGAACGGCGCCAGGCTGGACCTGAACTGGAAAAGCAGGAAATATTTTTTCCCGCCCGGTGTTTATCAGCTCAGAAGGGCGGAGACCTATGCCTATAACAACAAGGAAGGTATTGCCTTTTCCGAACTGGTCCGCCAGGCGCTTGATTCGGTGATGAAGAAGATCAGGCAGGCGGGCATCACCAGGTTTTATGTGCAGGCGACCTTTTCAGGCAGCGCCGACGGCCTCCCCATCCGGCGCCCGATTTATTACCAGGGCGAGTATGGCCCGGTCAACCTGGCGTCCAATACCACCCTCAACGGCAGCCCCCACTCTTTTTTTATTCAAAAAGGGCAGGCCGTCAATAACGGCGAACTGGCCGCGCTTCGAGCGGTATCCATGGCCGACTTTCTGCACAGGTATATCGACCGGGACATTCCACTCGAGGATCGTTACGAGATCCGGACAAGCCGGAACACCGGTGCCAGCTACCGGACAGCCAGCGTGTCCATTACGATTATTGATAACTGAACATTGGCAAAACTTCACCGGATGCGGGTGGCCGCCACCTGCATCCTCAATGGATGATGCACAAGAGGCAATTATTATGAAACGCCTTGCAACAATACTTTCCCTGCTTCTTTCCCTGGCCGGATGCGGCACGCATAACGACAATGAGGTGATCCTCCGGCAGGCGGCAGGGACTGCGAGCCAGTCGGTATACTTTCTCCGCTCCAGCCGGCTGCATAAGAGTGAACTCTACACCAGAACAGGCATGGCCGTTGCCGTCGGTAATTCCGAATCAGGCTGCCTGCTGATGACCAACGCCCACCTTGTCAATGATGCAGCGTCCATAAGTGTGCGCCCCTGGTCCGGTGAGGCCTCCGGCAATGCCCGTCCCGGGTATATGCGGGCCATAACCGTTTTCCTGCGGCAAACAGATGATTTTGCCATGCTGATGGTCAGTGGTGACATGCGCTGCAAGGCGGCACGGATTGCCGAGAACGATCCGCTCCCCGGTGAGCCGCTTGGCACCTATGGCCAACCGGTGCCGGAAAATGGAGCCATGACCCGGGGGATAGTTTCCGGCTACTGGAATTTAAAAGATCATGGCCGGATCATGGTGTCCGATATCCTGACCACAGGGGGATTTTCCGGCAGCGGGGTTTTTCTTGATGACCAGCACCTGGCCGGGCTTGTCAGTGGAAAGACAAAAGATGCAAGGCCGGGTTTCGCCTATATCATCCCTGCCGGCAGGGTTCGCAGGCTCATTGATGCGGCCCTGGCCGAAAGCCACCGGGACCGGAAGCAATCAACATCCCGTGTGAACAACACAACAACGACAAATAGAGAACATAAGGAGCAACGCAATGACAGAAAAAAACACGACCATTCCGACCAGGCAACAACCGGGGATCATCATCCCCATCATGCTGATGATCACAACGCTGGCGCTGGTTCAGCCGATCCGGGCAGCCGAACCCGCCCATTATGAATCGCTGCGGGGGCAGACCCTTAAAGAGCCGGTGGTGGTTCAGGGCAGGGGCTTTACCGTGATCCGGAACAATACCTTTATCAACAGGGGGGCCATTCTCCGTCATGGCCGGGAAAGCGCCGCCATGGTGGAAATCCTGCCGCCGGGGCACGGCGGCAGGATCTTTATCCGCAACAATCGTTTTATCAACCGGGGCAATATTATTCATCAAAACGGATCGGGTGCGGCCGCGATGACCCATGTCAACCGGATGCGACACGGCCGGGAGACCACGATTTTTTCCTCCGGCAACAGGTACCGGAACTATGGCAGAATAATAAATAAAGATTAACCCGTATCCGCCATTGGCGGCACGGTTTCATGGGCTCACCAACAGCGGCGATAGTTTATTTTTCAAGAAGGAGAAACACATGCAGATTACAGAAAAAATGATGCCGATGCTTCTGGTCGTCGGATTATTGCTCGGTGGGTGCACAGCAATGAACAGCATGACTCGCACCGGCGCATACACAAGGCAAAGCAGCCCCGGTCAGGCCGGTTCAGGAGTGAACACGGTAAGTTATCAAAGGCTGGTAAAGCGGTACGGCTCCCCGGCACGAATGATCGCCCGGGCAACGGCCGAGGAGATCAACCTTGTTTACATGACCGGTGGTTATTCAGACACCTTTACGCCTGTCCGTTTCAATGCCGGATATACACCCACCGCTGACGGGGCGCGGATTGACCTGGCTTGGACCAGCAATTCCTGGTTTTTTCCACCGGGAGAGTACAGGATGGACAGCCGCAGGGCTGTTGCCTGCAACCAAAGGGAGCCTGCCGCCTTTGTTGAACTGGCAAAAATGGCCATTGATTCGGCTCTTGGTAAAATACAACAGGCTGGAATCCACACATACCGCATCGAGGCCACATTCACGGGCAGCGCCGACGGCCTGCCTGTCCGGCGTCATCTATACTACGGGGGTGAGTATGGCCGGGTACGGCTGACCTCCAGAACCACATTGAACAACAAGCCTCACCGGTTTGACATCCACCTCGGAGAACGCCTGACCAATGAAACATTGGCCGCCCTGCGTGCCGTTTCCCTGGCCGCGTACCTGCATGGTCGTCTCGGCCGCCGGGTTCCCCTCCAGGACCGGTTCAAGATTACGGTGAAGCAACGCCGGGGCGCCCGCTATCGAACGGCCCGCCTCTCCATTACGATTCTGGACAACTGAACACATCCATCCACTAGCTTTCCGATCGGCATAAAGCCGGTCGGAAAGCAAACCCGCCCCACCCCACACATTCGTCGTAT
>DRLX01000364.1 GCA_011322715.1 Desulfobulbaceae bacterium | reverse complement strand
GTTGCCGGTGTAATCAAAATATCGGTGGCCCCGTATTTCACTGCTTTCAGGACCGTTGTTCTCGTCCAGGCCGGACCTGCCATGACCAAAGGAACCTGCAGGCCGGAACTGCCCAGCTTTATTGCCATCCCAAATCCCTGTTCATTCACCTCCCGCATCACCAGAAAGACCAGACTGACGGCCGGAGTAAGGTAGTCGGTTATCGCATCCTTGTAATGCAGGATACGCGCTGTATATCCCTGTCCGGATAGAAAGGCGACCAGTGAGGACGCCTCGGCATCGTCATCGGTAAAGAGCAGGATATCGGTATTACCACCGGCGTCGGCGGCCACGTTGCCGACGGAGGATTGCCCTGCCTGTTGCCCTGCTGCCGGGTGCAGAACCTCGGCGTCGACACCATTTTGTCTGTTGACGGCACCATTTCCGTCTCCACCGGCTGATTTCCCGGCAGCAGGGGTTGGTTCTTCTTCGACAGCGCTTACGGCAAGAGATTCAAGCTCAAAAAGGGCCGCAGGAAAGACCATCTGCAGACGGCCAAGCTCCTGATCATTATAATGAATCGTCCCGGCGTTCAGGTAGTAAATGCAGCGGGGTATAACATCATCGGAATCAGGATCAATTTTAACGGGAATAACGGTTTCAAGGCCGGTTTTGACGAATCCCAGCGCCTTGCGGTACTGTTCTTCAAAAACCGCCGTGTACACCCCTGCGATAATATTGGCAATTTCTCCATAAGCATCTTCCGTGTCCTCACCAAATTCCTCGTTGCGAACAACTTCTTCCAGTTCGGCATCGGGCAGCATAATCAAGGTGCCGCCAAGGAAAATGGCATCCTTTAAAGAGACAAAGAGATACGATTCACCCTCTCCTTCACCCCGGACATCCATCCGGGCCAGAACCTGTTTACCACCGGCCTGCTCCAGCAGCTCTTCCTTATCAAGGGCCGCATTCTCTTCAGGTGTTATTTTCAGGGTGCCGCCAAGCAGGGCGCCGACCTCTTCACCGACCTTTTCCAGGCAGTTTGCCAGCAGTTGATCAATGCGTTCTTTCTGCTTTTTTACATCAACACTCTTTTTCTTTGCCGGTTCGGGAGAAGCAACAGCTGGTTGGTCCCCTTCCTTCTCCGGACGCTCGATTGCCTCGGCCCGTTGTGTCTCTTCAACTGATCCGCGTTCTATGACCTCCGGCTGTTGGGCCTCTGATGGCGTGGCCTTGGAATCGGTTGTCTGCTCTACGGAGGCGGCCGCCTGTTCTTTCGGCTCTTCCGGAGCCTGCGGTTTTTCAACCAGGCCAAAACTCACGGCCGGCAACAGAAGCTGCAGTTTGCCCATCTCGGCGCCGTCAAGCGCCATGGCCGTCGACATCAGATAATAGGTACCATCAGGCACAGGATCATCGGATTCAATATCAACCTTGACGGGCAGGATCACCTCCTGCTCAGTCCTCACCAGGCGGAAACTTTTAGGATACTGCTCTTCAAAGGTTGTTGTCAGGGAACCGCAGATGATATTGGCAATCTCGCCGTAGGAATCCTCTAACTCTTCAGTGTACTCCTCCTCACTGATAACGCTTTCCAACTCGGAATCAGGCAACATGATCAGGGTGCCGCCGATGCGAATGGCATCACGGATCGGAACAATCAGACAGCCCTGACCTTCAATGTCACCTTCAAGCTGAACATGGGCAAGCACTGACTTACCGGCAGGCTCGGAAAAAAAATCCTCTTTGGAAAGGACTTTTGTCTCCGGCTCCGCAAATGTTATGGTCTTGCCAAGCAGAGCGGAAACCTCTTCCTGCATCCGCTCACGACAGGCGACCATTATTTTATCAAGACGTTCCTGTTTTTTTGTCATGGAAAATCAGGTGATAAAGAAAAATACAAAACACTGCAAGGACCTTCTTCCATATCGGCAGATTATGCGGACTTCTTTAATATCCACCTTCTGGAGAAGAAGAACCTGACAAGCGCGCAACAAATCCGCCGGTTCCGCAGATATAACCTAATGGAGAACGTATTGTAGTTCAATACCGAAGTCCCCTACCGGAGAGGCAAAGGGAACAATAAATCTGGAAACACCGGCCTGCCCTGAGGTACGGACGGCCTTACCGAGAACGGTAGTCGGGATTGCCAGCTCGGTGGCAATGTCGTTTTCCGCAAGCGCAACCTTGAGACCGCCTGCAACCATA
Source organism: Desulfobulbaceae bacterium (assembly GCA_011322715.1). Lineage (GTDB taxonomy): Bacteria > Desulfobacterota > Desulfobulbia > Desulfobulbales > Desulfobulbaceae > DRLX01. Next base: position 2,227 of record DRLX01000364.1, on the reverse strand, counting down.
TTGGCAATCTCGCCGATGGCGTCCCTGACATCATCATCAATTGCGGCAACGTCCATGCCCAACATGGCCCCGGTTATCCCGAGAGCAGCGGTTTCCGGGCAGTGCACGGCCAAAACGCCCTGCAAATCACCGGCCAGACCGATCATACTGGTCAAGTTGGAATCAATACCATCGTCTTGTCCCTTAAGAGGCTCTCCCGGTATGATATCAATAAAGATCATGGTGGCAAAAACTTCCAGGGTGGCTTCTGTTATGTAGCGTTCAATGGGAGGCACGTTGTATTTTGGTCCTGGTTAACTATTTATCCGAAAATCGCCGCTTGATATATCGCTCCGGGCTATTCTCATTGATGGTTGTGGCTGTGATAGTAAAAAACCTGGTCCAGCCACGCTGGTTTATCCGAAAATCGCCGCTTGGTATACCGCTCCGGGCTATTTTCATTGTTCAAAATCTACGCTTATCCGTTATAGCGGTGACGGTTACTCTGTTTCAGTCATGCCGCTTCCTGTCCGGAAAATAATGGAAGCAAAAATAAATCCGTTATGCTTCAAGTTCCAGCTCGACAAAAAAATTACCGGCCGGGGCGGTAAAAGGAATGACGATCTGCTGCAGATCATTATCGGCCAGAAAGGTATACTCCTCACCTGAAATGGTGGATGGCAGAGAAAGCTGTATATCATATCCCTTATCGGTCAGCAGGGTTTTAACGTTGCCACCGAGCATATTGGCGATTTCACCCACGGCATCCTGGACATCCTCATTGATCTCTTCAACATCCATGCCAAGAAAAGAAGTTGTAATCGCCAAAGCGAGATCATTGGGAAAATGAACGGCAAGCATTCCCTTATGTGTGCCGGCAAGGCCGACCATGCCGGTAATGGAATCCTTGATGATACCAAGTTCCGTTAACGGCTCCCCCTCCTGATTAATTTCCATCATGACCATGCCCGTGAATATTTCCACCGTGGCATCAACGACTTTTGGAATAATATCAGAAAAATCCCCCACTCCTCTCCCTCCGAATTTAATTCGCCGGACGAAATATCCGCCCGGCGACAAGGTGTTGGCCTTCGTAGATCGACAACGCTCCGTGCCGATAGAATCTTTTACATGAAGGGCCCCAGCACTTCATTGACCTTATCCGGGGTAAAGGGTTTTTTGAGCGCTCCGACCGCACCGAGACTCTTGGCCTCGCCGATAATATCATCGCCGGTTTCCGTTGAAATCATAAAGACGGGAATATCCTTGATTCCGTCCCGACCGCTTTTTTCCCGTAAAAATTCAATGCCGTTCATATTCGGCATATTGATATCGCTCAGGACAATATCTACTGCTTCTTTCTCTAAAACGTCCAGGGCCTCCAGGCCGTCCCCGGCCTCATAGATATCACCGAAATCAAGACCTGCCTGACGAAGGGAACGACTGACGATTTTACGCATGGTGCTTGAATCATCGACGAGTAAAACATTTTTTGCCATGAGAATTCCTCCATTATATTAAGTACAATTTTTTATCAATCCGGCAACTTACACACATCTCAAGCAGTGACGCCAAAATAGATGAATGCCTTTTCTTCAAAGTCATTCTATCAATTTGAAGATAACGAAAGCAAGTTTTGCCGAAAAAAAAAGAATATTTTTTTTACTTCCCTATTACCCAGGCATAAATGCCAAGAAATTGACCAGGACACCCACACAAGCAAATGAAAAATCCCTTGAACAAAAATATCTTTTTTACTTGTTATATCAAGCTAATAATAAAACAAGGTCAATATGGAATGCTAATTGCTTTATCAGAGACAAACCCTATCCCGGTCTAAAGAGATGAAAAATAAAGCCAAAATAATGCCACTCTTCGTCATACTGCTTTTCCTGCCGCTTAAGCAGGCAATGGCTGATTCGGCAATACTTCGCCAGGTTTCGAAAACAACGGAGACGGGCAAGATGCAAATCTTCTTGCGCTTTTCCTCTCTACCCACCTACAAGCTTGAAACCCAGGGGAAACGTATTGACCTGGTGCTTTCCAATACCGTCCCGGCTCAATCATTCAGAATGCTCTCCGGGGACGAAAAAATGATCCGGATGATTTCGGGGAAACAGGGAGAAGACCTGTTGCTTTCTTTTTACTTCCGATATCCACCCCAGCATGTCCGGGTAAAAAAAATAGAGGAAACAGCATCAATCATGCTGGATATCCAGCTCGGCAATCCGCTGTCTGCCCGTTATCC
>DRLX01000363.1 GCA_011322715.1 Desulfobulbaceae bacterium | reverse complement strand
GGACACCTCCCGCGCCCGGTTCATGGCCAGAGCCATTTTGTCGGAATTCCAGTAAGCAAAAAAATTCATGACCAGGGCTATAACCAGGGCAAGTATCATTCCCTGCCTGCCGCCGAGAACCTGACCGCCGACCATAAATAGACCGGTGAGTGCGGCCATCAGGATAAATGTTTTCAGTGTATTGTTCATGATTTCAATAGGATTTCTTGATTGTTCTTGTTCTCTATTCCATTCCCACACAGAATGTGGATTTGTCGGTTAGGTGAGTTCGACTATAGAATAAGAACGGATATCCTGCTGTCAAGCAATCTCATCAGCAGAGCCTGAGCATGGCCTGAATAAGATTGTCCGCTCCGGTGCCTATCTGATCAACCCTGGAGTTGAGCATATAACATGGCGTTGTGACAATTTTATTGTGTTCGTCGACAATAATTTCGCCCTGCCGGGTTGGCATGTTTTCAGCACCCATGGCGGCGAGATTTTTCGCTGTCGCCTGATCGCTGCCAATGGTCATGGTACCCTTGCCAAGCACCCTGGCCAGGATAACCGGGGCGATACAGAGGGCGCCGATCGGTTTTTTCGCCCTGTGGGTGGAACGTACGGCCTCAGCAACATCCTCATTCACCGTACATTCAGGGCCGTCAGCGGCATAGGTGCATAGGTTCTTCGCGGCCCCGAAACCGCCGGGGATGACCAGGCCGTCGAATATTTCCGCCCTGTATTCAGCTAGAGGTTTGATGTTACCACGGGCAATACGGGCGGCTTCGATTAACACGTTTCGCTGCTCGCCCATTTCCTTGCCGGTGATATGATTGAGGACATGGTGCTGAAGTATATCCGGGGCAAAGCATTGATAGTCGGCCCTGTTTTTGTGAATGGCCCACAGGGTCAGGGTGGCCTCATGGATTTCCGCCCCGTCCTGGTGGCCGCAGCCTGAAAGAATGACACCAAACGTTTTATTCATTAATGCCTCCCTCTTCACCTTCTTCATAATGGCGTCGTAAAAAGTCGATCTACGATGTTGTGTATCCCTATTGTTAAGATCCGATTCGGAATACGTACCTGTTTATGAGTTCATCACTTCGTAAATACCGGGTAGATTGCGAAAGCGCTCGGCGTAATCAAGGCCATAGCCGATAAGAAAGCCCTTTCCCACCTGAAAACCGGAGTAGTCGACCACAACGGCTGTTTCCCGTCGTTCGTGTTTATTGATCAGGGCGCATATCTTGACTGAGCCTGCGTTGTGTTCGGCAAAGTACTGATGCAGCCATGCCAGTGTAGTGCCTGTGTCGACAATATCTTCCACCAGCAGTATATCCTTGCCGTTAAGATCAATTTCCGGTGGTTTGGTCAGGCGGATTGTTCCGGATGTGGTTGTGGCGTCCCCATAGCTGGCAACCCTGATGAAATCGATCTCAATATCCAGGTCAATTTCCCGGGCAAGGTCGGCCAGGAAGATAAAGGCCCCGTTCAAGACGCCGATAAGGACAAGGGGGCGATTTTGATAGGCATGGGTTATCTCTTCTCCCAGTTCTTTTACTCTCGCGGAAATTTCTTCCCGGCTAAAGAGGATCTGCTTGTCTGCCATTATTCTTCCTGCCATTGTTTGAGTAGAATTTCCGCCTCCCGTCGTTGTGTAAAGTCACCCTTGCCGGTCAATGTGCTTTTCAACTCCTTGATTGCCTGTGACTTTTTTCCTTCCCCAAAGAGGGCCAGGGCAAGATGATATCGAAGGATGGGCATGTCGGGTTGCTTTTCAACAGCCTGGGCGAATTCATTGCGGGCAAGGCTGTATGCTTTCCGTTTATAATGGACCCACCCCAGGGTGTCAATTATGTGGACTTCATCCGGAAGTTGTTCTTTGGCGATCATGGCCAGCCGTAACGCTTCGCCAAGGTCCGGTTCCGGTTCTTCGGCGAGCAGCCATGCCAGATTGTTGGCGGCGGCGGCAAAATCCGGCTGTATGGCGAGGACCTGCTCGTAATATCGTTTGGCCTCCTTGCTGTCGCCGCGCTGTTCAAGCAGAGCACCGATACCCATGAGCGCCTGAATGTTTTTCGGATTCTGCTTGAGTAATGAACGGTATTGGGCGATTGCTTCGCCGGTTTTCTGCTGTTTGTTGAATATAGCTGCGCTCAAGCTGTAGGTTCTCGGGTCCTGCGGGGCAAGCGTCTGCGCCTTCTTGAGTGTTGCAAGGGCCTGGTCATAGTTCTTTTCACCCATCAGCATGGAGCCGAGCAGAATAAGGTTGCCTACACTGTCGGGTTTCTTCTCGATCTGTTTTTGTACCAGGGTAATAAGTTGTTGATTCGTTTTGCCTTTGTTTTTCTCCAGGCGGACAAGGTTCAGCAGGGCCGGTGTATTGCCCGGTTTGAGGGTGAGGAGTTTTCTGAAGGTTTCGGCAGCCTTGTCCAGGTCTTTTTTGCCCATATAGGCAAGACCGAGATTGCCGAGCACTTCGACGTTATCGGGAACTTTGCTGTTCATGTCCACAAGCATTTTGACGGCATTGTCATAGTCGCCGGAAAACAGGACCGCCTTGGCCAGCAGCAGGGCGGCGTTGAAGTTTTTTGGATTTATTTTCAGGGAGATGGCGGCCTCCCGTTTGGCACCGGCAAAGTCACGGGAACGCAACAGAAGGAGTGCCTGGAGGGCATGGTATTTCGCCTCGCGCGGATTGCGTTTAATGGCCTCAACCGCACTGTTACGGGCGAGTTCCATCTGGCCGATGTTCATTTGCGCCAGCGCCTTGACGAAATAGGGTTCCGGCCAGCGAGGATAATTTTTTGTCAGAGTTTCCAGAAGATCCAGGGCGTCCTGGTTTTTGCGTTCCTTGAGAAAGAATTTTGCTTTAACGAGATTTGCACCCCCGTTTTTCGGGTTACCGGCCAGGATTTCATCCATCAGTGTTTTTGCCTTGTCATATTTCTTTTGTTCAAAATAATAATCGGCAAGGCGGGCCTTGATATCTTGGGGATTTTTTGAATGTTCGATGGCTGCCAGGTATGCCTTTTCCGCCTTGTCGGCCTGCCTGGTACGGCGATAATAATCAGCGAGAATAAGACGCAACCTGTCATTGTCGGGAAATTTATCGATGGCGGTGGTCAGGGCTTGTTCGGCCTTTTCGGGTTGGTTGTTGTGTTGATAGAGGTTGGCAAGCTGAATACGGGGTGCGGGATTGTCGGGAAATTTATCGATCATCTTCCCGGCGGTTGCCTCTGCCTTTTCCGTTTTGCCCAGTGATTGATAGAGGAGAAAGAGTATCTGGTAATTGGAAAGTTTGTCCGGATTGACTTCGATCGCATTTTTAAAGGCGGTTTCCGCAGCTTTGAAATCCTTACGGGCGGCAAATAGTCGCCCCTGAATGGAATACAGTCGGTCCAGCTTCGGATCAAGGGAAAGGGCCTTGTTGAGCAGATTTTCGGCCTTGTCAAAATTGCCGTCCATGAGTTCGATGTTGGCCATGAGAGCCAAGGCATCGATATTGTCGGGATGTTGTGTAAGAATGGTTTGTGTTTCTTTACGGGCGCCTTTTTTATCTTTAGCCATCAAAAGGAATTCGGCTGTTTTCAGGCGGGCGTCGGTATTGCCGGGATCAAGACTGCCGGCACGCTGCAGTTCTTTAAAGGCTTTTTTCCCGTCACCCATTTTGAGATACAGCAGACCGAGCTGATAGCGGGCATCGGCATATTTGGGATCAATCTGGATCGCGTTGCGTAATTCGATTACTGCCGCCTTGTCATCATGATTTTGCACATACACCATGGCCTTGCTGTAGTGGTCGGTTTTTTTCTTTTCCGGATCGGAAGAGCAGGCGGTTATCATGAGAAGAATAAGAAAGAAAACGAAAAACCGGAGCGGAAAGAAAGATGAGAAACGTTGCATGGCAGTCCTTTTGGAAGAAAGATTTAATTTATCTCGTTAAATTATCTTACAATATATAACAAATACCGATGTGATTCACAGGAAAAGTTTCTTTTTACCCTGCTGCTCAACCGAAGGGTATCTTCATCGGAAAAGAGACGGCTGTTTGTCCACACCTGGGTCAGGAAAAAGATGATGTTATATCCATGGAAAATATGGTTATGATGATCATCGAGAATAGAACAAACGGTTGTCGCCGGTTTATGTTATGAAAAGTGGTTGTTCAGGTTGATTGAGTTTGATTGCCCAGGACCCAGTTGATCCATTTCTGCTGTTCCAGGGAAAGGTCATTGCGTTTGTTTTTGATAAACTGTTTAAGCGAGTCAAGACTGTTAAAGGTAATAGAGTACGAGCCGCGGGCATGGGCGCCATGTCCGGACAGAGTGATTTTTCCTGACCGCTCAAATTTAAGTATAAGGTCGTGATGCTGATAGAGGACGGCCGTTTTCGTAACCTGTTTTGTGCCGAATCGGGCCCTTGCGCGGTCACTGTTATATTGCACGACCATCAAAATGGTCAGGGCAAGGGCGAGAAGAACCGCTGCTCCGGTGAGCTTCCAACCGTTTTGCCGATTAAAAAGGTCCCTGGGGCTCCAGGGAATATAACGGGCTATTGCCGAATCGATGTCGCTGTGGGAGGCCAGACAGGGTTGGAGTACTTTGCCGGTGTATCGCTCAATTAAGGTAACGGCCTCATGGTCGGAAGGGTCGACCATGGCAATGGTGAGAAGATTGTGGTCGGCCAGGGCAAGAGGGATAACATTATATTTTTTACACAGATATCTGGGGAGAAGATTTTTGATTTCTTTGTTGAATGTACCGTGGATATCAATGATGGGTATGCCGAGTTGTTCGGAAAGCACCGATTGCAGGTCTTTTTCTGAGATAATGTCCATGTTGATCAGCAGGTAGCCCAAGCGACGATCACTGCCTGCCTGAACGGCCAGGGCCTTATCCAGATCCTCTTGTCGTATAACGCCTGCTGCGAGCAGCAGGTCACCCAAACGTTTTTTTCTCGGCATTATTTTTCCTCGGACTCGGACCGTTCTCTTGTTGATATCACTGTGTAGAGTATACATGCCGGCCTTTCATCTTTTCAAGATCCTTTTATCTTTTTGCCGAAATGAGAATGGGGCCTTATATCACTGAATAATTATCACTGGTTCGGTACTGGTAGAAGGGAGTAAAGGAGAACAATGCAGAAAAAGGCGTCTCTGTTTACTCTTTTGATATTTAATGATACTCTGTCCTGTATTACTTCTGATTGAGAAGTCGTGTGTGGCCCAGTCCGGCAATTGTGGATGTGAAGATAATTGTTCCCTTCTGCGTGTTTTGCGATTTTCCCACTGCCTTGCTTTTTCCGGACCTGGTCGTAACCCAAAAGGCGGCAACTCTGTTTTACCTTTTCTGGAGCAGGATACGTGAAGAAGAATCACAGCGAATATTCCGACAGCCTCCTCGTTCATTTTCGTCGGGTTGAGCAGCTGCGCAACGAGGCATTGCAGCTCAAGTCTCTTGATCTGAATGGTCGTCAGCTCTACGATCTGGAAGCCCTGCTCAATCGCGCCTGCTACCCACTGGCCGGTTATCTTGACAAGAAAGATTATACTTCCGTACTGAGCAGAATGAGACTGGTCGACGGTACCATCTGGCCCATGCCGATCTGTCTTGATGTTTCAGAAGAATTTGCCGCAACCATTGAGGTGGGACAGCGGCTGGCGCTTAATGATGCGGAAGGTTTTCTGCTTGCCCTGCTGACGGTGAGCGATGTCTGGCAGCCCGATAAACGAGAGGAGGCCGAGGCGGTTTACGGCACTGCCGATGGAGACAAACATCCCGGAGTAAAAACACTCTATGAACAGATCGGTACCTGGTATATAGGGGGGACTCTTGAGGGGGTTACCCTGCCCATTCATTATGATTTTCGGGACCTGCGGTTGACGCCTTCAGAAACTCATCGTCGTTTTCTCCAGTATGGCTGGCGGAGGGTTCTGGGCTTTCATACCCGTGAGTATTTGAACTGCGCCCATCGGGAGATGGTGCTTACGGCCGCCAGAGAGGTGGGCGCATCAATTCTTCTCCATCCGGCAGTGGGCATGGACCATCCCGGCAATATGGAGCATTACACCCATGTCCATTGCTATCAGGAGTTTGTGCGCCAGTTTCCTAAAAATATCATTCTCCTTAGTATACTGCCGCTGGCGGAACGGTTTGCCGGCCCCCGGGAAGCACTCTGGCAGGCCATGATCAGAAAGAATTACGGCTGCAGCCATTTTATGGTGGCCGATGACCACGGCGATCCTTTTTCCGGCAACAGTAGCGACCTTTTTTATCCCAAGGGAGCGGCCCAGGAATTGGTCGCTTCGGTTGCCGGGGAAACAGGCATTGAGATGGTTCCCGAGCGTCGTATGGGCTACGTGGAAGAAAAGGCCTGTTATGTCTTTCTTGATGAACTGGAAGATCATTCCGCTTGCAAGGATATAACCAGCAAAGAGTTTAAAAGACGTCTGGAGCGGGGACTTGAGATCCCCTCCTGGTATGCATATCCCGGTGTTGTCAACGAATTGCGACGGGCTTTTCCGCCCCGCTCAAAGCAGGGATTTACTGTTTTTCTGACCGGACTTTCCGG
>DRLX01000362.1 GCA_011322715.1 Desulfobulbaceae bacterium | reverse complement strand
GGCCATTATTCTTCATGGGCCGGTGGCATCGCTCTTTCCCTGTTGATGATTCCCGTGGTCATGCTGACAGCTGAAGAGGCAATCAGAATGGTGCCCGGACCAATGAAGGAGGCTGCCTACGGCATTGGATGCACACCGTCCCAATCCATGGTCAAAATTATTCTGCCGGTGGCCATGCCCGGAATCATAACCGGAGTGATACTTGCCGTGGCCCGGGCCGCCGGTGAAACCGCGCCGTTGTTGTTCACGGCCCTGTTCAGCGATTACTGGCTGCAGCCCAATGAGCCGACCGCATCCCTTGCCGTTCTTATATACAACTATTCGGGCATGCCCTTTGAAAATCAGGTTGAACTGGCCTGGGCCGCATCTCTGGTTCTCGTGCTTATGGTTTTTGTTCTCAATATTATCAGCCGGGCCATTGGCCGGAGAACACAATAGACCCATTTCCTACGATTCTACCTTGTTTTTTTTAAAGCTTCAGTTTCTCAGTATCACAACACCTCAATGGAGTAAAATTCGTATTAATGAAATCGACACAAACGAAACCAGACATAGGCGGCACTGTTCTTCCTGAGGATGAGATTGTTCTCAACTGCCGGGCCGAAAAAATCTTCTATGGAAACTTTCTGGCCGTTCGCGACACTCACATCCCCATTCAGAAAAACCGGATCACCGGCTTTATCGGACCATCCGGCTGCGGGAAAAGCACGGTACTTAAAAGTATCAACCGGATGAATGATCTCATTCGCGGCTTTCACTTTGAAGGAAAAATATCCTTTTACGGCGTGGATATTTACGGCGAGAATGTTGATCCGGTCAATGTGCGCCGCAACATCGGTATGGTTTTTCAACAGCCGAATCCATTTTCAATGTCCATATATGAAAATGTCGCCTTTGGCCTGCGGCTGAACAGATTCAGGGGCAATATGGATGAAAAGGTTGAAAAAGCCTTAAAGGGAGCTGCGCTCTGGAAAGAGGTGAAAGATAAAATGCAGAACAACGGCTTATCACTCTCTGGCGGTCAGCAGCAGCGGCTCTGTATAGCCCGGGCCATAGCGACCGAGCCACGGGTTATCCTGATGGATGAGCCCTGTTCCGCCCTGGACCCGATTGCCACCCGCCAGGTCGAAGAGCTGATGATTGAGCTGAAAGAACGGTTCACCGTGGTCATTGTCACTCACAACATGCAGCAGGCGCAACGGGTCGCCGATCAAACGGCCTTCTTAGGGGTCGATATCTCCAGGGGCGGCAGGACCGGTTATCTGGTTGAAATGGGACCGACGGCGGAACTCTTTGAAAATCCTCAGGCTGAACTGACCAAAGAGTATCTCAGCGGCCAATTCAGTTAGTGTCTATCCATTAACAGATCATTTTGCCCAAGGAGAACTGTTACAACAGGCACGGTCTTTTCTACACTTACTGCAGATCGCCTGTGAAATATGCCGCTTTATGGATATTTAAACGATGCGCAAAAACTACAGCCTGAATTTACCGGAAATACAACGTTCTTTGCGTAAGGTTCAACGCAATTTCGAAAGTATCAATGAAAAGCTCCATGTACGACGGGACCCGCTCGAAGACATAATTGTCGAGAATATGTTGCTCGGTTACACCTATATCGACCGGTTGCTCGGAAAAAATATCAACCTGCTCCATCGCCGGGGCCTGCATCATATACTGGAACTCAATCATATTGTCCTCTGTGGAGGTGATCTCAAAACACGAAAAGAATTTCATCAGCATGTTACCGCCACAACCGACCGTTTTTATAGTCAGAAAGAATGCAATATCGGCAAGGTGGTCTCGGTTTACAATAAATGGCGTGATAAATCCGCCTGGAAAAAGGCGGCGGCGGTTTACATCTACCTCATAAGTCAGCCGCAACTCTTTTACGAGGGTAATCATCGAACAGGCGCCCTGCTCATGAGTTATATTCTGGCAGGTGAAGGCAAGCCGCCCTTTGTACTCAGTGTTGACAATGCAGAGGCCTATTTTAATCCTTCTACGCTTGCAAAACTCACTCGCAAATCCATGGTAACTAAGATGTGGAAGCTTCCAAAAATCCAAAAAAAATTCGCGAAATTTCTGAAAAAACAGGGGAGTGAAAAATTTCTCATCCCCCGCTGACATCCGATATTCCGCTCTTGCTGCCGGGATTATCTCACAATAAAATCCGGCGCCCTGACACCGTCATATCCCTCTTACCAACACATCAGGGAGCCAGGACCTTTCCCGGCCTGTAGAGATTTTTCTCTATTGACTCGCTTCTTTCGGTTCCTTTGTACCCTCCATGACAAACGCGAATTTTTCTTGAAAAACAAAAAAAGACTTAACTCCCGGTACAAAATGTCCGAAGAGTGGTTTGAGAGACGGTAAAGGGTCATGAAAAAGTTAGCAGGGACCCTGCAGGGCAGTATCTGAGAGATGTTACGTTTGTATCGTAAGCCGATTGGTCAACAGTTGACGACCAGGGCTCAAAAATTCATGGAGGATAACCATGGCTTTAACGATCAATACGAACGTATCTTCACTTAATGCCCAGAGAAACCTTGCCCGTACCCAGGGCGAACTTTCCACATCCATGGAAAGACTCTCTTCCGGCCTTCGCATTAATTCCGCTAAAGACGATGCCGCAGGCCTCGCCATTTCCGACCGCATGACCTCACAGATTCGAGGTCTTAATCAGGCGGCCCGAAACGCCAACGACGGTATATCCCTGGCCCAAACCGCAGAAGGCGCCATGCAGGAATCGACAAATATCCTGCAACGCATGCGTGAACTCTCGGTCCAGGCGGCAAACGCCACTAACTCCGCTGCCGATAGATCGGCCCTGCAGGCGGAAGTCAACCAGCTGAAAACCGAGATGAACCGCATCTCCCAATCCACCACCTTTAACGGCCTGCGCATCCTTGACGGTTCTTTTGTTTCCCAGCAGTTCCAGGTCGGACCCAATGCCAACGAAACCATCGGCGTTTCCATCCAGTCCATGGCCGCCGACGATCTCGGCAGATATGCGGTCTACGCAACCAACCATCAACAACACGAAGGCACAGGTTCATCAGTAGCAGCCGGTACCAGTGCCCCCGCTACCAATACCATTGCCTCCCAAAACCTTACCATAACCGGTTCCAAGGGAAGCACCAATCCGCCGATTTCCATTGCCGCCGGGGCAACGGCCTGGAAAATAGCCTCACAGATCACCAATGCCGCCTCCCAGACAGGAGTAACGGCTACTGCCCGTACCGAGGCCACCATAGACAACCTGTCAGCCGACGGCGTCGTTACCATGACACTTGGTTCCGGCGGCAATACGGCAACCATTAATGCCTCCGTCACCCAGTCTGATCTCGGCGAACTGGCCACGGTCATTAATGACCAAAGCGGGACCACCGGCGTTACGGCCACGGTCAATGCAGGTAAAATCACACTGACCCAGGCCGAAGGCAAGGATATTGTCATCAGCGATTTCACCAACAGCGCCGGCGGCACTGTTGATGTGACCGGAGCTGATAATCAGGCGGAACAGCTCACCAGCGGCGGGACGGATTCTACCCGTGTTGCCGGAACCATAGAATTCTCTTCCCAGGATTCATATACGGTTTCATCATCTGCGGCCGCCGGTGCCGGATCCATTGTCGACAGCGACCAGATTTCCGCCCTTGAGGAAGTGACCACCATCGACATCAGTACGGTTGACAATGCCAATAAAGCGCTGAAAATAGTTGATGCGGCCCTTGGCAAAATTGATGCCCAGCGCGGCGACCTCGGTGCTTTGCAGAACCGGTTTGAATCCACCATTGCCAACCTGAAAAACGTGGCCGAAAACTTGACTGCAGCCCGTTCCCGTATCCGGGATGCGGACATTGCCCAGGAGACCTCGGAAATGACCAAGGCCAACATCCTGCAGCAAGCCGGCGTTTCTATTCTTACCCAGGCAAACCAGACCCCGCAACTTGCCTTGCAGCTGCTGCGAGGGTAACAAGTTAACAGAATAGACAAAATTATAATCCATAACAGTAGGGGCGAATTTATTCGCCTGCTTATGCCACGGCGGCTGAAACCGCCCCTACAATATTTCTCTTACGGGTACAATCCATCTTTGCCGAACCGCAAACATGATACCCGCATGGTTCATAGCAACCCATCTTTTCGACAAAATTTTACAGAATATAAAAAGAACAATGAAGATTATTACATTCAAATATAATCGACAAGGATCGGCAATCTGCACATCCACCCTCATGGCGGATAAAGAGTATGCATGGAAGAATGTATACCGATTGGCACCGCAGCCGAATGAATATGACCAAAGACATGAGGTTCAATCCCAAAAAGACTCTCGGGAATATACTGTTTCAGGAACCTGGCAATAAAAAATTCCGGCGGGAGCGGCTAAAAAATTCGCGGCTGAAGCAATCGCGGCTGAAGCCGCTCCTACTGGGAAGGATGACGGTATCCCCTGCTTACAAACATTCATTTTTTTCTTTGTTTAAAAAAAAATAAAAAAAAGCCTAAAGGTTTTCGGGCCGGTGTTCGATAAGGAAAGTAAGGGAGAAAATCTTCCGAACTTTTGACATAAAAATGATAAATAACTAAAAATAAATTTATCCAAGGAGGCGCTAATCAGCGAAAATTTTTTTTATCTTCTTACTTTTTGCATTTTTACTTTTTGTTACTTTTTAAGGTAGTCGGCAAGGATGCCGATTTTTAGAAAACCCAACAACATATTCAAGGAGGAATATCATGGGTCTGTCAATCAATACAAATGTAGCTTCTCTCAACGCCCAACGTAACTTAGGGGCAACCCAGAACAATCTTGCTCGTTCCATGCAGCGTCTCTCATCCGGTCTTCGGATCAACTCTGCAAAGGACGATGCCGCCGGTCTGGCTATTTCCGACCGGATGACCTCTCAAATCCGTGGCCTCAATCAGGCCACCCGTAACGCCAACGATGGTATCTCACTTGCGCAGACCGCTGAAGGCGCCATGCAGGAAAGTACCAACATCTTGCAGCGTATGCGTGAACTTTCCGTTCAGTCGTCCAATGCTTCCAACTCCTCTGCCGACCGCGGTGCACTCCAGGCTGAAGTCAATCAGTTGCAGGAAGAGATGGACCGTATTGCAGGAACCACGACATTTAACGGCCTGAAAATTTTGGATGGTACATTTTCATCCCAAAAATTCCAGGTAGGCGCCAATGCCAACGAGACCATCAGTGTTTCCATCGGTTCCATGAAGACCACCGATCTCGGTCGTTTTGCCGTGGCCGGTGCAAGCGGTGCTGGTGATACCGGTGCAGGCGCAGCAACAACTGCTGGTGCAGATACCAGTGCCGGTAATGGAATTACCGGCCAGAACCTGACCGTTGCCGGCGAGAACGGTTCCAAGGTTATCGCAGTGACGGCAGGTGACACGGCAGAGAAAGTGGCCAAGCTGGTCAATGACAATGCCGGCGACACCGGCGTCGAGGCAACCGCTGTTTCCAAAGCGGACATCTCCTTAGCGGCCGCCGGTTCCGTCAGCTTCAAACTGGGCAGCGGGTCCGGACAACCGGACCAGACCATCAGCGCCAACATCACGGATACAGGTGATTTGGGCGCCCTGGCCAAGGCCATCAACGATGTCACTGGAAAAACCGGCATCAAGGCCGAAGTCACGACCGGTGGTCTGCAGTTGTCTCAGGCCGACGGCAAGGACATCAAAATAGAGGACTTTACCACTTCCGCTACTGGCGCAGGCAATACAACCATGGATGTCACAGGACAAAGTGGCGCGACCCAGACCCTTGACAGTGGAACGGCTACCGATTCCACCGTAGTTGCCGGAACGGTCGAGTTCACCTCCAAGAGCTCCTTCTCGGTCTCTTCAAGCGTGGCTGACACAGCCGGCAGTGTTATTGACGGCGGTGCCGGAGATATTACAAGCTCCACCGCCGAAACGGTCAATGCCATTGACATCTCCACGGTCGACGGCGCCCAGAAGGCCATTGATGTTATCGACAAGGCCCTTGGCACCATTGATTCG
>DRLX01000361.1 GCA_011322715.1 Desulfobulbaceae bacterium | reverse complement strand
GTCTTTGCCCTGTTTTTCTGCATTGCCCTGGTGTTTGCCCTTTGGAGTCAAAGCGCTACCATTGCCGCAGCCGTGGATGAAAGTCTCGGGGTAGTGGGCGCCCTGAAAGTCGGTTGGCGACGTTTATGGGCCATGGGATGGATCCTGTTGCTTGTCAGTTCCATTGTTATTACCGGTTTTTTCCTGTTTATCGTACCGGGAATCTTCCTGTCGGTCACCCTGATGTTTGCCCTCTATCCCCTCTACGAAGAAGGTCTGCAGGGGATGGATGCGGTCCTTGCCAGTCATTATTGTGTCAAGGGGCGCTGGTGGAATACCTTTGGTAAGTTACTGCTCATCTGGCTGATTGCCCTTGTTCTCCATCTTATTCCGTTTGTCGGCCAGATTTTGTATGTGTTATTCACGCCCTTTCTCTTTTTGTTTATGGTTGCCTTGTACAGGAACCTGAGAGGAACGGCCCATGCGCAACCCTCTGCAGTCGGTCGCTGGTGGGTGATGGCCGGGATAGGGATGATTCTGCCAATATTCGGGCTGGTTGGGGCAATGGTTACCCTGGGGCCCCAATTGCCGATGGTCCTGCAGCAGATTGAACAACAGTATCGGGCGGCTGGTCGAATGGAATCCGGCAGACCGCCTGTAGTGCATCCTTTATCTTCACCAGGGACGACAACGCCGAAGGTTCCGGCTGTCGAGAGAGAACACCAGGAGGTATGGCATGATCCGGTTGGTGACACGGTCGATTTTGGTGTCGGTCACTGGCTGGACATTGCAACAGTATCAGTAAGAGCTGTCGATAATACCCTCCGACTTGACATGCAGATGCATTTTCCCCTTACCGTTGCCTTTAATGCAGCATCAACCACCTCACAACCATTATACAGATTGGCGGTTGTCTATTTTGATACCGATGTCGATCGTCGGACAGGGGGCAGGGCCGGGAAAAAAGCGGTTCGGAGCGGCTATGATTACGGCCTGGACATCACCCTGGAAGCACCAAGAAATGCGCCGAAAAAAGGGCAGGTGCATGTTGCTCTTTTTCGTGTTGTCAACGGAATCCGCAAGTTTCTCGGCCCTTTGCCGGACAATCAGATTCACAAGAATGCCAAGCATATACGGATTACTCTCCCCTATGAAACATTGGGTTTGCAGGCCGGGGAAAAACTTCGTTTGAGTTTTGTCGAATTTTATCAGAAACAGGGAAGCGGGTTGTCCAAAGATAAGCTCATCGATTTATAAAGGGCTATAAGAAAATAAGTGTAACAATTTTTTGCTGAAATTTTGTTCATTTTCAAGGCGCGTAATGAGTTGTATAGTCTCTTCTATTCAGGGCTTTACGCAATGGAGAAGATGGGCAAAAGGGCAGGTAGGATGTTACAGTTATTTTTTCACGGTCTCTGAGCTGGAAACGTATTGGAGGAAAGCATGAAACAGCTGATAGTCGCCAACTGGAAAGCGAATATTCCCGTGGAGCAGGCGGAGGATTGGGTCCAGACGCTTCGGGACCATTGTCATTACCGTGAGGACAAGGAAACCGTGCTTGCCGTACCTTTTCTCTATATGGAACGTATCTTTTCCCGGGTAAACAATTTGCCGGGTATAAGTTTGGCCGCCCAGGGGGTTTCACCATACCCGCCGGGCAGCTATACCGGTGCAACTCCGGCATTATGGCTGCGGGATATGGTGCAATATGCCCTGGTGGGGCATCGGGAACGGCGGAAATATTTTCATGAAACGGTCCAGGATGTTGCCGCCCAGATCCGTGAATGCGTTGCCGTCGGCATCAGGCCCATTCTCTGTCTTGACGACGACATAATGTCGGGTATGCGTGCCGCCCTTGACAGTGAGGAGCTGGAAGAGGTTATCTGTGCCTATACGCCGGATTCCGCCATGGCCCTTGAAACAGCTTATGATATCGACGGTATCAAGGCAGGTATTGCCCGGGTGCGAAAATATTTTATCAACAGGCCGGTTCTGTACGGCGGCGGCGTCAATGATGAAAATGTGGAAGAAATTCTGGCTCTTCCTGAAGTCTCCGGTGTCATGCTTGGTCGTGTTTGTCTGAATGCGGAAAAATTTATTCGTTTCTGTGAAACCGTTTGATTCCATCAGTTACGAGCGTTGCATAGCCAGAAGTCGTCGGATTCGTTCTTCCATGGGCGGATGGGTGGAGAACAGGCCGGCGATACCGCCTCCTTTGAGGGGATTGACGATATACATCTGGGCCGATGCCGGATTGACCTGCATGGGACGCTGCTTGTTATAGGTTGACAGTTTTTGTAAAGCACTTGCCAATGCCTCGGGGTGGCCGCATATTTCGGCGCCTGTCCGATCGGCGATGTATTCTCTGCTTCTTGAAATAGCCATCTGGATGAGCGAAGCGGCCAAAGGAGCCACGATCATCATCACCAGCATGGCAATGGGGTTTCCGCCACCCTCGTCATCACTGCGTCCACCACCGAATATCATCGCCCATTGGGCCATGGTTGCCAGGTAGGAAATGGCACCGGCCATGACGGCGGCTATTGAGCTGATAAGAATGTCGCGGTTTTTAATATGGCCAAGCTCATGGCCGAGCACTCCCTCCAGTTCCTCTCTGTTCAGCGCCTGCATGATTCCTGTGGTTACAGCCACGGCGGCATGTTCAGGATTGCGTCCGGTGGCAAAGGCGTTGGGTGTCGGATTATCGACGATGTATACGCGTGGCTTGGGCAGACCGGCCCGTCGGGCAAGCCCGGCGACGATTTGGTGTAGCTCCGGGGCTTCCGCCTCGGACACCTCCCGCGCCCGGTTCATGGCCAGGGCCATTTTGTCGGAATTCCAGTAAGCAAAAAAATTCATGACCAGGGCTAT
>DRLX01000360.1 GCA_011322715.1 Desulfobulbaceae bacterium | reverse complement strand
GCCACTACAACCATTGCACAAGGAGTTAACTTTCCGGTTACCGGGGTGGTAATGGCTTCACATCAATATCCAACAAACAATAGAACCATAGATATGCCTCCGGAAGATTTTTGGAATATTGCAGGGCGAGCTGGACGAATCGGCCAAGGGCATTTGGGTGTTGTTGCTCTTGTTGCAGATTCTGATTCAAAGGCTGAGACATTAAAGAATTTTATAAACAAGCAAGCCGGTGATTTAAATTCTGCACTCTTGCAAATGGTCGCAGAGGCCGGTGATTTCTTGTCTGATCTTGGAAAGATTGTCTATCAAAAACCGGAATGGTCCAGCTTCCTGCAATATTTAACTCATACCTACAGGCAGATGGGAGAGCCCGCCAGCTTTGTTGATCAAATTGAACAGGTTTTACGCGGAACATTGGGCTTTGAAAAACTTCGCGTTCAGAATCCATCACAGTCCTATACCTTATTAGATAGTATCCGCACCTATGCAGATTATCTTGCTCGTCCCAACCAACCGCTGAAGCTGGTGGATAGTACGGGATTTTCTCTTCAAAGCATCAATACAGTGTTGCGACACAAAGGTAATATCAATGAATCATCGTGGGATTCTGCACACTTGTTTTCGGACAGAACCAATACCCTTGAAGATATGATGGGCATTTTACTTCGAGTACCGGAACTAAGGGACAATCTTGAAGCTGCAACTGGTGGAGATTCACCGGATGGTAATAAGCTGGCGTTGATTATCAAGGATTGGGTTGGTGGCAAACCTGTGGCGGAAATTGCGGAACACTATTTTGACGGAAATATTACGCGATGCGGGCAGAATTTATTTGGCAGATTAACTCAAACCGTTTCCTGGGGGCTGGGTGCATTACTTTCTATAACAGCAAATGATCTTCCAGAGGAGGATTACAAACAATTGAGCAATCTGCCGTCACGGGCATTTTATGGTGTAAACAGTGATACTGCTATAGTGCTTCGTCTATTAGGTATACCTAGAACCGCAGCGTCTCCCATGGCGGTTTACTTAACCAGTGAAATGCAGCGACCCATTACGAAAGTCAGAGAGACATTAAAAAGAATGCCTTTGGGTGACTGGGAAAATGCCCTCGGGGACTCAGGAGTTATATATCAAAAAGTCTGGCGTATTCTTGAGGGTATGGAATAAATGACCTTTAACGAACAAAACACCATAGAAACCGCCCTTATCGAGCATCTCTCCGGACGTTCCATAACCACGCCCCCAAATACCCACGCCGAAGAAAGTCCGGAATACAAGAGCAGTCATGCCGAGGTTGACTGGCAGTATATCCACGGCGACAATCTGGTACTGTATGGCAAACAACCCCAGGATGTCTTTGTCGATACCTGGCTCAAAGATTCCCTCTGCCGCCTCAATAAACCTTTGGCCGTTAATCCTGATCTGGCTGACGAGGTGATTCACCGTCTGCGCGGCGTCTTGCTGGAGGCAAATTACAGCGGCCTTATCCGGGCCAATGAACTGTTCCACGACTGGCTTCTGGGCCGTACCTCCATGCCGCTGGGCAAAGATGGTGAGCATATTACCATTCACCTGCTTGATTTTGAAAATCTCCAGAACAATCACTATGTCATCTGTCAACAGGTTGCCTTTACCGGCACAAGGGACGCCTATTTTGATCTGGTGCTCTATGTCAACGGTCTGCCCCTGGTGGTTGGTGAACTGAAAACACCGGTGCGGGATGCCATCAGCTGGCAGGATGGAGCTGCGGATTTTCTCGGCGGTCATAAACAGTATTGGCAGAACCAGAAAGGTTTTTTTGTGCCCAATCTGCTTTGCTTTGCCACTGAGGGCAAGACCTTTTACTACGGTGCGGTCGGCGCCCGCTTTAAAAACTGGGCCCCCTGGCACTCAACCGAAGACCGTGACTCCATCCCCCGGGATCTGCGTACTGTACTCAAAAGCGCCAAACGGTTGCTGGCCCCGCAGACCCTGCTTGCAATTCTTCAATCCTTTGTGGTTTTTTCCACCGCTAAGACCGGGGCGGGAAAACCGGGTCATAAGATAAAAATCCTGCCCCGTTATCCCCAGTATGAAGGGGCCAGGGCCATTGTCAAACGGGTAAAGACAAGGGATGCCAGACAGGGGCTTATCTGGCATTTCCAGGGTTCCGGGAAGTCGCTGCTCATGCTCTTTGCCGCCCAGATGCTGAAAAGCGACCCTGAACTTAAAAATCCCACCGTGATTGTGGTGGTTGACCGGGTTGACTTGGATTCTCAGATTAACTCGGTTTTTAATAATGCCGCTGTCAAAAACGTCACTCCGGTGAAATCCTGCAAGGCATTGGCCAGGGAGCTGCAACAGGATTCCCGGCAGATACTGATCACTACCATTTTCAAATTTGATGAAATTGAGATTGATGAAAAGAATCCAAAAGGTCTCAATAACCGGGAGAATATCATAGTCCTGGTGGACGAGGCCCACCGCACCCAGGAGGGCAACCTGGGCGGCAAGATGCGCTGGGCCCTGCCCAGGGCGTTTTTCTTCGGTCTCACCGGAACGCCGATATCCGGCCTGGAACGAAATACCTTTAAACTCTTTGGCGCATCAAACGATCCGGGTCGATATCTGAACCGCTACTCCTATAAACAATCTATCCGGGACGCGGCCACTCTGCCGGTCAAATTTGAGCCCCGTCTGGCAGAGCTGCGTATAGACCAGGAGACCATCAATAAAGAGTTTGAGAAACTCGCCGCCCGGCATGATCTCAGCGAAGAGGAAAAAGCCTTTGTCTCTAAAAAGGCCGGGAAGCTGGCAAACCTGCTCAAGGCCCCGAAACGCATTACCGCCATTGCCGATGATATAGCCGCACATTTCCGTAGCCATGTTGAGCCCAAACAGTTGAAGGCCATGGTTGTGGTCTATGATCGGGACGCAGTGGTGCAAATGTACTATCTACTGGCAAAACGTCTTGGCAGAGAGGCAGTGGAAGCGGTCATGAATATATCTCAGGGCGTCATTGAAG
>DRLX01000359.1 GCA_011322715.1 Desulfobulbaceae bacterium | reverse complement strand
CAGAGTTCAAAGGCGTCGTCATAGGTCCCTTTGACTAGTATAACCGTTGAATTGTACACCAGCAGTTGGGCAATCTTGGCAGGTGGCGCCGACTCGGGCACAAAGATGACATTTTTTTGACCCACGCTTGCGCAGATGCCGGAGAGGGCGGCTGCCGCATTGCCGGTGCTGGCGGTGGTTATAATTTCGGCCTGTTGTTCCCCGGCCTTGACCACGGCCACGGCGCTGGCCCGATCCTTGAAGCTGGCCGTAGGCAACCGGCCATCATCTTTGACCCACAGATGGTCGATCCCGAGCTGGTTGGCGAGCCGGGGCGCCTCGTAAAGGGGTGTCCAGCCGATGGCAAGCGGCGGTGTCTGTGCATCGGCATCGACCGGTAACAGGGGTTTATAGCGCCAGATGGAATAATCCGGATTTTCCGCCAGCGTTGCACGGCTGATACGGCTTTTCAGAAGATCATAGTCATAGCGTACTTCGACAATGCCCTCGCTCCCATGCTCGGGACAAATGTAGTCGATTTCCTTAGGCGAATATTTTTTGCCGCAGATCAGGCATTGCAGATAAAGAATGTGGTCCATTGGATTATAAGGCCTTGCTGATGAGAGCGAGCATGTCCTGCTCATTGTTGACGGTGAGTACCTTGCCCGCATCCACGGTATAGCCGTATTCTTCGGCAATACGTTCATACAGGGGCCGCCGGTGCGCGATCAGGTGGGGAAAGACCCATTGGACGAAATCATCCGGGTCCATTTCATCGGTGTGGCCAAGCCCGTTTTTTTTCAGATATTTTTCCACATGGTAATCGAGAAACGCTTCATCATAATAGAGCGGCTTGGGATCGGCCTGGGCCCGCTCGATCAGCATCTGCTCCATGCCCTTATCGGCCCGGAGATAGATGATAACCGAGTGTTTTGAGAGTTCGTCCCAGACCTCCTCATCGGTCAGCTCGCAGATCGAGCCGCCGGTATCGTTGAGGAAATGGGGACGGTCATACAGGCTCCTGGCCTTGTCAATAAAGGGGCCGACATCACGGATAGCCTGTATCTCCGCCTCCCTGTGCAGCCGCTGTCTCCGTTTGAATTCCTCGAGACTGGAACCGCCCATGGCCGGATTGCCGATTTTTCCCAGAAAGGTGGACACCGGTTTCAGATGCTGGAAGGTGATGTTACTGCGAAAGGAAATCGAGTCGCTCAGGATCAGGTCCCGCAGAAAGGGCTGTTGCAGGGCATGTCTCTTGATATTGTCGAGGATCGGTTCTTTCAGGTAACGGGTGCCTATCCGATAATCGGCGGAATAGTGAAACCAGGTCTCCTTTGACAGCACACCGGCAAGGGTGGTTTTCCCCACTCCGGACATACCCATCAGGGTAATGACCTTATTGGGCCATTGCTGAAATTTCTGTCTGCTGATTTTCATATTGCCTCAACCGGGGCTTTCTGCGTTTCACCGGTCATCAGCAGGCCTATGGATTCCCGGGTGGCCTGGTCTCGCTCGATGATACCCATGATTTGTCCGTCAAACATGACCGCTATTCGATCGGAAAGGGCCATGACCTCATCCAGGTCCTCGGAGATGACGATGGATGCCGTACCCCGCTGCCGTTGCTCGGCAATACGTTCATGGATATACTCAGCAGCGCCGATATCAACCCCACGGGTGGGTTGAGAGGCGAGCAGCACCCTGGGGCCGGCGGACAGTTCGCGGGCCATGATCACCTTCTGAATATTGCCGCCGGAAAGGTTCTTGGTCGTGGTGTCGATGCTGGGTGTTTTTACCGCATATTCTTTGACAAGCCGCTTACTGTGCTCACATATTTCACCAAAACAGAGAAATCCTTTTGTGCAGAATGGTTTGTGGTTATGGTTGAGCAGGATCAGGTTCTCCTTAATATCAAATTCACCGACTGCCCCGTCTTTCATCCGTTCTTCCGGGACATAAGAGAGGCCGATTTCACGGATCTCTCCCGGCCTGAAGCCGGTGGCGTCCTGACCGTTGATTATGATGCGGCCGGCTTCCGGCCTACGCAGACCGGCTATGGCCTCGGCCAGTTCCCGCTGACCGTTGCCGGAAATACCGGCAATACCGAGGATTTCACCGCTTTTTACCTCCAGACTCAGTCCCTTGACCGCCTGCTTGTTCCTGTCGCCCTGGACAAAGAGATCTTCGATGACGAGAAGCGCTTCACCCGGCTCTACCTGGTGTTTGTCCGGAGCAAGTTTGACTTCGCGGCCGACCATCATCCGGGCCAGGTCATGTCGGTCGGATTTGTCGGGGGTGGTCGTGCCTGTTACCCTGCCGTGGCGGAGAACGGTGATTCTGTCGCTGAGATCAAGCACTTCTTTTAATTTATGGGAGATAAAGACAATACCGCGTCCATCCTTGACCAGCTTCCGGAAGATAACAAAGATATCATCAACCTCATTGGGGGTAAGCACCGCTGTTGGTTCATCAAGAATCAGAATGGAGGCATCGCGGTACAGGGCCTTAATGATCTCGACCCTCTGCCGTT
>DRLX01000358.1 GCA_011322715.1 Desulfobulbaceae bacterium | reverse complement strand
ACATAGAATTTGATCTTTTTGGCAATCAGTTCCGTCTGCACCTCTTTGGGCAGGTGCTGCCAGACCTCATCGGCAGCATAGGGTGCATTGAGTAGAAAGACCGCGCCTGGAGCGGCATATTTGAGGACATCATATTTTTCCAGAAATTCAAAGCGATGACAGGCGACAAATCCAGCTCGCTTGATAAGGTAGGCGGAGCGGATGGGGCGTGGTCCAAACCGCAGGTGGGAGATGGTCATGGAACCGGATTTTTTGGAATCGTACTCGAAATATCCCTGGGCGTAATAGTCGGTCTCATTGCCTATGATCTTGATGGAGTTCTTATTGGCGCCGACCGTGCCGTCAGCGCCAAGGCCGAAGAACACAGCCCGGTGGACGTCATCGGGTTCGATATCAAGCTCTCTGTCGTAGGGCAGTGAACCATTGGTTACGTCATCCTCAATGCCGACACTGAAGGAGCGTCTGGGTGTCGGTTTATCAAGTTCATCAAAAACAGCCTTGACCATGGCCGGGGTGAATTCTTTGCTGCCCAGTCCATAGCGGCCGCCGATGATACAGGGCTGTCCGGCAAAAGGAGACCTGCCGACCGTCTCCATCTCGCGCAGGGCGGCTGAAACATCAAGATACAGCGGTTCGCCTATGGAACCCGGTTCCTTGGTCCGGTCCAAAACCGCGATTCTCTGTACCGAAGAGGGGAGGGCGGAGATGCAGTCCCTGCCGGAAAAGGGCCGGAACAGGCGAACCATCAGGACACCGACCTTGTCGCCTTGTGCGTTCAGGTATTCCACGGTTTCCCGGGCGACCTGGGCCCCGGATCCCATCAGGACAACGACTTTTTCGGCCTGCGGGTCACCATAATAATCAAAGAGATGATACCGGCGGCCGGTTTGCTCGGCAAAACGGTCCATGACCCGGGCGACAATCTCCGGACAGTCGAGGTAGTAGGCATTGGCTGCCTCCCGGGACTGGAAATAGGTGTCCGGATTGTGCCAGCTTCCCCGCAGTACCGGGCGTTCCGGGCTTAAGGCCCTTTGCCGGTGGGCCTTGATCAGGTCATCATTGATCATAACGCGGAGGTCATCATCGCCAAGCGCCGTAAATTTGGAGACCTCATGCGAGGTGCGGAAGCCGTCAAAGAAATGCTGAAAGGGAATCCGGCTTTCAAGGGTTGCGGCCTGGGCAATACAGGCGAAATCATGTGCCTCCTGCACCGAGCCGGAGGCCAGCATGGCAAACCCGGTCTGACGGCAGGCCATGACATCGAGATGGTCCCCGAAGATAGAGCTGCCGTTGGCGGCCAGGGAACGGGAGGCGACGTGCTGCACAAACGGTGATAGTTCACCGGCAATCTTGTACATGTTGGGAATCATCAAAAGGAGTCCCTGGGAGGCGGTAAATGTGGTTGCCAGGGCGCCGACCTGCAGGGCGCCGTGGACAGCACCGGCTGCCCCGCCTTCGGCCTGCATTTCAGTAATGGAAACCACATTGCCCCATATATTTTTCCTGCCTTCGGTGGCCCATTCGTCGAAATGTTCGGCCATGGGAGAAGAGGGCGTGATCGGGTAGATGACCGCCAGTTCGTTTGTCCGGTAAGCGACCGAGGCCACCGCTTCATTTCCATCAACCATTCGTATCTTTCCGGTATCCATTGTTCGGGCTCCATGTTGAATTGATCGTGTGCGCAAGGCGGAAACGACAGGGAGTAGTGCAATATACAGAAAGGAGAATAAAGGAAATATTCCACTCTTTCTGCCACCCAGGTTACAGTTTTCATTTTTTTCAGTGATCTGAAGGCAGAGATGGTGAATTAATGCGAAAAAATACGAAGATTGTTCCTGGGCGGCATAAGGCGGGCGGACCTCATAAACGTTTACAGGTTGGCACTATTAAAGGGCATGGAACCCCTGCTGAACGGTCAGCAGGGGGCGGTGGTCTGTAGAGTTGATGATGTCTCCCCACACCATGATGAAAAGTAAGAAGCCTCTCTTGTCGGGCAATACAAAAGGCCTCAGACGCTACAATGCAGAGCAGTCCGGGGGTAAGGAACAAGTCCTGAGCACGGGTGGGTTGTCTGCTATCCTGTTGTTATAAATGGAGGAAAATTCAGGGTACACCATTGCCTGCAGAAAGCAGGCAATGGTGTAATCATATGTGGAATTTTTTGGTGATTGTGGAACTCGGGTTGGATACCCGGCCCCTTGCACCGGGGCCGGGTAGTGCATCAGATTATCAGGTCATAGCCGCTGTTTTTCCAGGCTGTTATGCCCCCGGCAAGACTGTGGACATGCTGAAAACCCTGCGATTGCAGATAACTGGCGGCAATATTCCCGCGATAACCGACCCCGCAGGTGACTATTACCTCTTCATCTTTGGGAATATCCGGAGTTTTATTGAGCAGCTGATTAAGTGGCAGGTGTTGTGCTTCTTGAATATGGCCACTGTTCCATTCAATATCTGATCGTACATCAAAGAAATGGGAGATGTTGCCGGTTGTAATTTTTTCATGTAACCGGGCGGCCGAAATCTGCCAGAGCTGTTCAATGGGCAGGCCGGCTTCCTGCCAACTGGTCATACCGCCATAGAGATACCCTATTACCCTGTCGTATCCTATCCTGTGCAATTCGACGAGCATTTCGCTATATGCCTCTTCACCTGTGACAACCAGAATCAGTTCAGCATCCGGTTCAATGACCATGCCTATCCAGTTTGCGGTCTGCTTGGCAAAACCGATGTTTATTGAGCCTGGAACATGAACTCCGCCAAAAGAGGCGGTGTCTCTGGTGTCAAGCAGGACCACGCCCCGGTCGAGCTCTTTTTTGACCTGCAGCGGTGTCAGGTCCCGTACGACGGGGCATCGATCAAGCAACGGCACGCCCGATTTGTTGGTTGTAATGATATGGGTAAAGCTTTTGGGGCGGTCAGGAAAGCTTCCCGTCATGGACAGGAGAAACTCTTCCTTGCTCAGTTT
>DRLX01000357.1 GCA_011322715.1 Desulfobulbaceae bacterium | reverse complement strand
GTCTGTCCATCATTCGCGGTCGGTTTTGTGAGCTGCTGGCGGATCCGGATAAATCGGCCGCGGATCAATCCGATCTTTTTCTACTCGGTTTGTTTTCTCTGCTCGATGCGCTTCTTGATACGCCGATGAAACAGATTATGAAGTCCCTGCCGCTTGCCGATGGCGTCAAGGAAGCGCTTGTGGATGGGAAAGGTATTCTCTTTCCATATCTGCAACTGGTCACCGCTTATGAACGAGGACGCTATTCAACATGTGAGAAGATACTCCTGGATTTGCACCTTTCCGAGTCCCAGGTGACAAAACATTATCTGGCGGCGGTGGAGTTTGCCGATAATATCTGCAGCGGCCGCTAACCCCAAAGTATAGCCAAATGAGGTATCGTGATGACGATGGGGCGAGATGAGGTACGAGTTCCATTTTCAGAGCTGGGTTTCTCCTTTTCCCGAAGTTCCGGTGCCGGAGGCCAGAATGTCAACAAGGTAAATACCAGGGTCACTCTTTCCTTTGATGTGCGTAATTCACCATCCCTGGATGAACACCGACGGCAACTTATCCTCAGGCGCCTCGGAGGCAGGATCAACAGGGACGGCGTACTGCGGATTTCCTCGGATACGTATAGAACTCAGGGGGCCAATAAAGAGGAGGTTGTTCGTCGTTTTTATGCTCTGTTGGGGACGGCGTTCCATGAGCAGCGTCCGCGTCGAAAGACCAGGGTACCTAAACGGGCCCGGGAACGACGGTTGTCGGCCAAAAAGATGCGTGGACACCTGAAACGACAACGAAATAAAAAGATTATCGACCGGGAGTGAGATTTTTGTCTTCGACGGCGATGAAATTTAAGGTTGTGTGCACGGTGAACAGGGGGAAAAGAAGGGCCATGAATAGAATATTGATGATCGGCACCAGGGTAATCAGGGCGGGCAGCAGGCCAAGACGGAAAGCACGGTCCTTGTGCCCGGCAATCCATGCTATTTTACGGCCAAGGCTCCAGCGACGGTTGGAAGAGGGATAATCGATAAACATCAGGGCCGAGTAAAAGGTATAGAGAAGAAAAACCAGTCCCTGGCCGATGACCGGAATAAAGTTGACTATCAGGGCGATGACGGTAACCAAAAGACCGAGAATCCCTATTTTGCACCCTTCAATGAGATCAATAAATATACCCCGCAGGGAGAGGCCCTGTTCCGCAGCTAATACCCCTCCAGTATATTTTTTTTCCGTGGCTGTTGCCAGAAAGACATAGCCGGGGCTTGTCAGGCAATAGGCGGCGAGAAAGGAGAGATAAAAGGCCGTAACCCTGGAGACGGCGAGAAAAAGATATTTGGTAACGAGCCATCCCCAGCTCAGAAACCAGCCGTAAATACCCTGTCGTTGCGGCGGGTGGAGAAAAAAAGACCCGGTCAAAGAGTCGACGAGATGGGTGGCTTCAACATAGCCCAGCCAGGTCAGGGCACCGGTACAAAGAACCAGCAAAAGACTCCAGCCGAGCAGTTGCGGACTTTTGAGAAGAAAGGCCAGGGAATGGGGCAGAGAGATCCAGGGAATTCTTGGGGAAGGGCCGCGCTTGCGGGACACGTCTGTATCTGTCATTTTTACAACACAACAAGTGATATTTCCCTGTGCCGGTTTTCATCACGGCATGCAACGCCGGTTCCCGGAGCTTGAGTAGATCGCTTGTGAAATATGCGGGTTAAGAGTCGACAAAATACACCGCCGGCCGGGATTGTTCAAGGGGCAACAGGGAAATTCTATCTACGCCGCCTGGGCCTTACGCCATCCATCGGCTTTTAAGCGGTCTATACGGGCAATGTTCCAGCTGCTTATCTCTTTGAGATAACGTCCGGGATCGGTTTTTTGCAGTTGCATGATTTCGGCACGCTCCTCAAGGATATCCTCTTTTTCGCCGGGATACATTTCCAGCCAGCAGGCATATCCCATATCAAAGATGTAACCGGGCTGCACCTGTTCCGCATCCAGTGTCAGCTTGCTCATGGCCATAAATCGGGCCAACTCCATATCATAAACTATGATCCAGCCGTTATCCATCACCATGGTGGAAGGATCAGGTTCAATCCGGTCTGAGCAGTTGGGGCAGTACAGGTCGCTGATCACTTCCCGGCTGAGAACATTATCACGAAGATGAAACTGGGCGCTCTTTTGACCGCATTTACAGGTTTTTCTTACTTCCTGGCACATAGTATTACCGTTTTCTTTTCCATTGGATTGTTAAGAATCTTGAGCAGCAGGAGCACTCAAGACAATAGAAGATAATGATTACTATTCATACTTTGATTGTTTCGGAAACGCAACTTTTTTCTCACTATCCGGGAATGAGAACCCCTTATCAGGAAAGGGGCGGCTGAAGATATGTTGGAGCATCAACGCAGAATGCGAGAGTATTTTTGATCGAACCCCAAAGTGTGGGAAAAAGATATCTATGGAAACGGTTATTACGGGCACTTGTATTTTCTGATGCATAAAATAATTTTGTCGACAGGAAAGGATACGATACAATTTATACAGGCCACCTTAATAATTAATTTTGATTACCTCCCACGTTCAGTATGTCCGAAATCAGGAATATCATCGCCTTTTATGAAAAAATATTGATGTAGAATCAGTGGTAAGAGTTGCATTATCGGGTTGGTCGTCATAACGATGGCAATGCTAT
>DRLX01000356.1 GCA_011322715.1 Desulfobulbaceae bacterium | reverse complement strand
CACACGGTTTTCACTTTTTTCATCGACGTGCTGGCCGAGAGCTGGCAACTGCTGCAGGATGCATCGCTCTACATCCTTTTTGGCCTGCTTGTGGGTGGCCTGCTCAAGGTGTTCATGTCACCGGCCTACATTGCCAGCCATCTTGATTGGCCATGAATTCACCTGCTACATTACTCTCGCACTATCCATTCCACTATCTCTTTGTGGTCCACAAAAAAAAAATTCAGACATAAAAAGTCACAATATCGTTGCTGCTCAATGCATTGCACTGATATACCATTATTTTGCCAACATTTATGCAAAATTACTGTTTGACTTATCCCCCCCCCCGTTGCTATAGAGAGACAATTGGCCATGGGCGCTCTGTTTTTTCAAGAATTTTTCATGAAAAATATACAGATTTTGTCTTTTGGTTGAGACAAAGATGTCACCATTTTATTATCTGCAAAATCAATTGAGAGTCAGGGAACGCCATGAAAAAGAAGCAAGTTTTTTCAACTACCATTATCCTTATTCTCTTCTTGGGAGCACCGACATGGGCCAGTCCATTGTTAGTGGACTGGGCATTCAATGATAACGGAACCGTGTTTTCTGCCGCGGATACCAGTACCGATGCGCTTCCGGGACATTTTAATACCGATTCTTTCAACTGGAACACAGGACTGGGCAATATAACCTTGAATTATGATGCGGCAGGAGCCTATTCGTTTCAGGCATTTTTTGACCTTGAAATTGTCGAGGGCACCAACACCTATTTTAATGAGTACGGAGAGGTCCACTCTGCGCCTGCAGATGGACAAAGCTGGGAAATCGATGAACCTGGCTGGGTTTTCGGCGATATCTATGACAACCTGCTGGCTGGTCAGTTGGATAATTTAAACGGTGTCCCCCAAGGATCGGAAGATGATGTGTCCTTTGCCATGGGTTGGGACTTTACATTGTCGGCAGGAGAAACAGCCTTGGTCACCCTGACGTTGTCTGAAGAAGTGCCGCAGGGGTTTTACCTGGCTCAAGTTGACCCTGCCGGCACGCATTATTTTTCCAGCAGTTTGGAGATCCAATCTTCCCCATCTCCCGTACCCGAACCAGCCACAATTCTTCTTTTTGGAACAGGCGTAATCGGGGCAGTCGGTATTCGTTTCAAAAACAAAGGCAGCAGCAATTGAATCTGTAACTCCCATCAATAAGCAGAAACATAGAGTTACATTTCAAACAGGAGAGAGAAATGTTTTCAGGGCAAATATCTATTGACTCGGTTAACCAACCCCAAAGTCCAGCAGCTCAAGCCGACCATCGAATGAGCAGGATGTTTTGCCTCACTTTGGCATTGATTACATCTGGCCTGTTTATCCTGCTCCCGTCTACAGCATTGACTGCTCCTCCTGTCGCCGATGCCGGTGACAACCAAAACGTTTCAAAAAACCTTCTGTTATCATCTGTTGTCACTCTCCATGGTACGGAATCCTACGATAGCGATGGAGATCCTTTTATTCATGAATGGTACGGTCCATTCGGCACTATCACAGGGCCCAGTCCCTCTGTTGTCATTCCTCAAGGATTCTACTCAGTCTCACTTCAAGGCGTAGGGTGTCCGGAGAGTTCCGAAATCGACACCGTTGAAATCGAGGTTGCACCAGCATTTTCTATAACTCCAAGAGCCAAACGAGGTAAAATTCAATTAACCTGGCCCCATATCCCCGGCACTCTGCGTTACGTTATTTACAGGACAACGGCAAGCGATCCGTTTTCTTTTACAAAGATTGCCGACACTACCTCAACCTATTCAACCTATCTTGACTACGATGTGGTCAATGAAACAAGCTATCTGTATGCGGTAGCAGCCATCAGTGATACCGGCGTTACCGGTTATTCCAATATCGTTGCCTCCTGTCCGCCTCAATCCCGTTCAACGGCCCGCCTGAATCGTCAACCGATCATTTATTCCCAGCCGGTTATGCAATCATTTCCAGGCTTCCCGTACGAATACACTGTACTGGCGACAGATCCAAATAATAACACCCTGACCTACAGTTTGGATACCTATCCAGAGGGCATGGCAATAGACGGAGCTACCGGAAAAATCAGCTGGATCCCGACGGAAACCGGAGAGGTTGAAGTCGTTGTGAATGTTAACGACGGCAATGGATTGAGTGACAGTCAGGCGTATCTTATTACAGTGACTGCCTTGCCGCCAACCGTAACACTTACGGCATCTCCAACCACTATCTACTTTGGCGGAGATGGTTCAGGTGGTGGCGGAGATGGTTCAGGTGGTGGCGGAGATGGTTCAGGTGGTGGCGGAGACCTTCTAAGTAATGCTCCGGGAAAGGAGAAGAAAGAGTTCTCGGCCGGATTTTTTCTGGCGCAAGGAGTTGATTGTTTAAAAAATATTGCGGAGAAGTTTATCTTTGCCAGACCTGCCGTCGCAGCACCAGGTGGAGAGGGTGAGGGCGGAGGAAGTGGTTACGGTGATCAGGATTATTCAACCCTCAGCTGGTGCGCCACCAAGGCCGACTATTGTATTATTGAACCCGGCATCGGCACTGTTGAACCTAGCGGTACAGTTGATGTGCGGCCCGGTGAAACAACAACTTATACAATTACCGCCTAT
>DRLX01000355.1 GCA_011322715.1 Desulfobulbaceae bacterium | reverse complement strand
CATGTATATCTGCCGGTGGTTGACGATGAAGAGAGGAATTCTGATCGAACAGACCGGATTGTGATGTCCAAAGGAACCGAACATATCCTCATTGTGGACGACGAACCGATGCTGGTTGATATCATGGACAGATTCCTTTCCTGGCTTGGATATACAGTGACGAGTTTTACGGACAGTCGCCTGGCGCTGGAATGGTTTACACAACATCCGGACAAAGTTGATCTTGTTTTGACCGACATGACGATGCCATACCTGACCGGAACTGAATTGGCGAAAAAAATGCTTGCCGAAAAGCCGCAATTACCTGTTATCCTCTGCAGCGGTTACAGAGAAGCCATGAATGCCTCCAAAGCCGAAGCCATGGGAATACAAAAATTTCTTGCCAAGCCTGTCGATAACGGAATACTGGCCCAATCGGTGCGGTCGATCTTGGATAATTAGGCGATAAAGCACATATCTTCATTATGACGCCATGAAGTCCTCCAATCACTCCTGCTCCGGGGAGACTGCGTAATTCTCTGGAGCATGCAGCAGGTTCCTATAAAAGTCTTCAAACGGGCAACTATTACCACAAACCCACCCTTTCAATGGGTCAAAAGTTGCCCATTTTTTCGTGGAAATTTTCTTCTGATCTTTCTTCTCGGTTTCAAAGGAAAAAAACTTCAGCGCCCTTGCCCTTTTTGTACATTCCCAAGCTCATATTGATTTTTCTTCACCAAAACAAGGTATTCTCCTTGGCTGCTTTGCCCATCAAGCCTAATTAGTTGACCATACCTTTACCTAAGGAGATTACACTGAGAGTTTGATGCCCGATTTTTGGCCCTATTCTTGCTTTTTTCTATTTATTCAGGCGGTTCCTGCGCTTTGAACAGCCATGAACTTTTACCCGCATCAAAAATTTAATCATACTTTCAACAAAAAATTCATTGAAAAAAGGAGGAATTATGAAGCATCCCGGCTCGAAGACGGTAATACGATTGCTGACAGCGCTGTTTATTGTCTGCATGTTGGCCACATTTTCATTTGCCCAAAACCCGGTTTCCTACTCGCCGACCCTGACAAAGGTGTTTGCCGACAAAGTACTGCGTGTCGGCGTCAACCCTTTATTTAAACCTTTTTCTTTTGAAAAGGACGGCAAACGGGTCGGGGTTGACATCGACATCGCCAATCTGCTTGCCAAAAAACTCGGGGTTACCGCAAAAATCGTTGTCCCCAAATCATTTTCAGATCTTATTCCCATGCTGCAGGCAGGGGACATCGACATCATTATGGCAGGGATGAGCATTACCTTTGCCCGGGCCAAGACCGTGGATTTTTCCACCCCGTATTTTGATACCGGCCTTTCAATCCTGCTCAACAAGGCCAAATCGGCCCGCCTCGGCATTTCCGGCGTGACCGGTTACAACGCCCTGATACGTAAACTTATCCAGAACGGCAAGATGGACCAACTGGTTATCGCGGTCACCCGGGGAAAAGCACCCCAGCGCATTGTGCCCCGTTTCTTTCCCAAGGCGACCATCAAGCCGTATCCCAGCAACGAAGCCGCCGCCATGGCCACGCTTAAGGGTGAGGCCGACCTGATGGTACACGATGAAATATTCCTTAAGGTATGGCTGAAAGAGCATGCCAAAGAGGCCCAGTTCCGCCTGACCGTGCTCGATCCTCCATTCAAACCCGATTATTACGGCATGGCCATCCGCAAGGGAAACCAGGATTTTCTCAACATGCTTGGCGTATTCAATCTGGAACTCCAGGCCAACGGCTATGTTGCGCAATACATGGGAAGATACCTCCCCATTACGTCAAGGGTCAGCACCCGAAGCTATAACATTAATGAAGATTACTATGGAGGAGACTGAAGATGGGAGAGAAAAAAAAGGGTCTTGACCTGCAGTGGAAAATTCTTATCGGTATTGTCCTGGGTATCGGCCTGGGCATCGGCATTAATATGGCCGTCGGTCCGGGTGTGACATCCGGACCTATCTATATTACAAAAGTTATCTTTAAATACGGCGGCGACATCTTTATCCGTCTGCTCAGGATGCTGATCGTACCCCTGGTCTTTGCCTCCATCTACATGGCGGTCGCCAACCTCGGCGACGTGCGGACACTGGGAAAGATAGGCGGCCGGACCATCGGCTACTATATGCTCACCACGGCGCTTGCCGTCCTTGCCGGCCTGATCGTGGTCAACATGATCAATCCCGGCATCGGCATTGACAAGGAAGCACTTGCGGCACTCAATATCGGCTCCGGAGTACCTGCAAAAGTCAGCAATCAGGGCGTAGGGGATCGCAGCGCCATCATTATCATCATTGACACCTTCGTCAACATGATACCCAAAAATGCCGCTGCCGCCTTTGCCAAGGGTAATATTCTACAGATCATCTTCTTTACGATCTTTCTTGGTGTTATGTCCTCCATCGTCGGTCGGGATTCCGAACCAATGACCAAGGTCATTAACGCCATTGACCGCATCATGCAGAAAGGTGTTATGATGATCATGGTCATTTCACCCTATGCCATTTTCATGCTGGTGGCCGCCATCTTCATGGATCTGGGATTTCCGGCATTGAAAGCGCTCGGAAAATATGCGGCCACCGTTCTTCTCGGCCTGTTTATTCATGGATTTATCACCCTGCCCATTCTGGTGGTGATCTTCGGCAAATACAATCCTTTCAAGCTGCTCAAGGCCCTGTCACCCGCCATGATGACCGCCTGGTCAACGGCATCCAGTGCCGCAACCCTGCCGGTCACCATGAGCAACCTGGAAAAACGTGCCGGAGTCGAACCGCGAATCGGTAACTTTGTCCTGCCGCTCGGCGCAACCATCAACATGGACGGCACGGCGCTCTATGAATCGGTGGCCGTTATTTTCATTGCCCAGTTGCTTGGGGTTCATCTGACCCTGGGGATGCAGATCGTCATCTTTATCACCGCCTCTCTTGCCGCCGTCGGCGCGGCAGCCATTCCGGGCGCCGGCCTGGTCACCATGGGTATTGTTCTTACAGCAGCCGGCCTGCCGTTGGACGGTATCGGTCTGATCCTTGCCATTGACAGAATCCTTGACCAGTTTCGTACAGCCATTAATGTCTGGGGTGATGCCACCGCAGCCGTTGTTGTCGGCCGGGGAGAAAATGCCATCCATGACGTTATTCCGGAACAGGAATCTTAGGATGACTTCGTAAAAAGTCCTAATTTTTTCAAAGATGGCTAAGTAAAAACATAGATATACAGGTAAGCGGAGCGAAGCGAAGACTCCGAGGAGTAGTGTTCCGGGGCAGGTCTCAACTATACAGGTAGTATGTTGTGAATCGCCCCGGGACACACGACGCAGTAAGTAGATCGAAGTTTTTACGACGCCATCTCTTAAGGCACAACCAATTCAGCACAGGAGAATAGACGAATGGAATTTCCAAAACAGATTCATGACTTCATGCTGCATGATGTTGCCGGACGATGGACCTACAAGGGCAACGAACTGCACAGCGCCCATTATATCCGTCTCGGTTCACGCATGAGCCTCTTTATCCAGACCATTGCCGATAAGGAGGGCAACCTGGAATACATGATCCGGTTGCGAGACAGCTTTATCCGGGGCGGTATCATGACCCTCGAAGAAGCGGTCGACATTGCGCGCGAAATCATTGAGGAGAACAAACTGTTTATTGAAAAATCGACAAAATTCTAAGGCGGATTTTACCCGCAACCCAAACACTGTAGGGGTAGCTTCAGCCGCCATGCTTCCAGGAATATCACAATCGTCCGGATGGCAAGATCAGGCGAATAAATTCGCCCCTACAGCTTATGTAACAGAAAAGGCGTACTGTTTTCCGGATATTTCCATCCTGAAAACAGTACGCCTTTTCTTTGCCCACAAACATCTGATTCGCCAAATGCCGTAGGTAATGGAAATTCCGGAATTGTCCTACCAGTTCTCACCTAGCAATTCAAAGTGGGCCTGGGGATGATCACAGGCCGGACAAGTCTCCGGCGCCTCTTCTCCTTCATGCAGATATCCACAGTTACGGCAACGCCAGGTGACCTTTTTATCCCGCTTAAACACCTTGCCCTCTTCGATATTGGTCTTCAGGTCAAGGTATCTTTTTTCATGCTGTTTCTCGGCAACGGCAATGGCTTCAAAGATAGCGGCAATTTCCGGAAAGCCCTCTTCCCTCGCCGTTACGGCAAAACCCGGATACATAATGGTATACTCATAATTTTCCCCGCCGGCGGCCTCGGCAAGATTTTCCTCCGTCGTGCCGATAACGCCTGCCGGAAAAGCCCCTGAAATCTCCACCTCTCCGCCTTCCAGCAGTTTGAATAGCCGCTTGGCATGTTCCTTTTCCTGATTTGCCGTCTCTTCAAAGATATGTGAAATCTGCACATATCCCTCTTTCTTGGCCTTGGAGGCAAAATATGTGTACCGATTGCGTGCCTGCGATTCACCGCAAAAGGCAGTCAAAATATTTTTTTCCGTTTGTGTTCCTTTAAGCTCAGCCATGGGCCATCCTCCTTCTCTTTGGACTCATTTACGATAACCGGCTCACCGGTTATCCCATTTCAATACATTACATACACATCGGACCAACGGTATAAAGTAAATACCGCTGGTCCACTACCGGCAGACCAATCACCCTTTAGTCATCAAAGGCCTGCTCGGTTTTCCATTCCTGCCACACCTTACCCACCAGGGCGGGACCCGGTTTCAAGGTTTTCTTTCCCGGCTTCCAACCGGAAGGGGTGGCTTCCGTCCCTTCTGATTGACGTACATGCTGGAATGCCTGAATCTGGCGCAGGGATTCATTGACATTGCGACCCACCGGCGGGGTCAGCACTTCATAGCCCTGGATCACACCATCGGGATCAATAATAAAACGACCACGGGTTTCCACACCGGCATCCTCATCATAGACGCCATACACGGTTCCTACTTTTCCTCCGGCATCGGACAGCATGGGAAATGGAACTCCACCATCCACCATCTTTTTCAGCTCATCCTCATCCCACATTTTATGAACAAACATGGAATCAATGCTCATGGACAACACTTCAACGTCAAGGTTTTGAAATTCAGAATATTTTTCAGCGACCGCTGAAATCTCGGTAGCTCAGACAAAGGTGAAATCACCTGGATAAAAGCAGAGCACCACCCATTTCCCAAGATAATCCGATAACTTGACATTTACAAATTCACCTTTATGATAGCCCGGCGCTGAAAAATCCGGGGCCTTTTGTCCAACCTTAATCATGGTCCTTTCCTCCTTTACGGATTGTTGTTCTTTTTCCTGTTCAACAACAGGTTGTTCACCAACCGGCCCTCCGGTGGGCCTGGCACAGCCGACACCTGCTTTTTCCGACATACATACCTCCTTGTACAAGCGGGAACCGCCGCCAACCGAACAGTTCCCCGGTTCATAGTGAAAGATGGCATCCAGATTCTTTGACGACAAAGAACCAAGGCCTTTTTCTACTGTATATTCGATACCAGCTCAGGGCAAATAAATTTTCCCGTACTCACGTAGCAATGATCATATGCATTCAGACAGTCAATGTACAGGCAGCTCTTTGCCGCCGTTGCATTTTAATGGTATGAAAACCATTGTGCGCCATCACTGCAGATCAAAACGATCAAGGTTCATTACCTTGTTCCAGGCTGCAACAAAATCATGGACAAATTTTTCTCTCGAATCATCACAGGCATACACCTCCGCAATTGCCCGAAGTTGTGAGTTTGAGCCAAAGACAAGATCGACACGAGTGGCGGACCACTTGTGTTCACCGCTCTTGCGATCATACCCATCAAATAAATCCGCCCTTTCCGAGACCGGTTTCCAGGTTATGCTCATATCCATCAGATGAACAAAAAAGTCATTGGTGAGCGTGCCGGGCCGATCAGTAAAAACACCGTGTTCCGATTGATCGTAATTTGCGCCCAAAACACGCATACCGCCAACAAGAACCGTCATTTCAGGAGCAGTCAGAGTCAGAAGTTGTGCCCGATCCAGCAGCAATTCCTCTGGACGTATATTTTGGCCCGGCCGCAGATAATTGCGAAATCCATCCGCACAGGGCTCGAGCACTGAAAAAGATTGTACGTCGGTCTGCTCCTGTGATGCATCGGTGCGGCCGGGTGTAAAGGGAACGGTCACTTCAAGGCCGGCGTCTCCGGCGGCCTGCTCAATAGCCGCACTACCGCCAAGCACAATTAAGTCGGCAAGTGAAACCTTTTTGTCGTCTTTCCGGGAGTCATTGAACTCCTGCTGAATGGTGGTCAGAGTATCCAGAACCGTTGCAAGACGAGCCGGCTGATTGACCTCCCAATCCTTCTGAGGTGCAAGCCGAATGCGTGCCCCGTTTGCTCCGCCACGCCTGTCGGATCCGCGAAAAGTGGATGCCGAGGCCCAGGCGGCGGCAACCAAATCTTGAATCGACAAGCCCGAGGCAAGGATTTTCTCTTTGAGTTCATTGATGTCTTTTTCTTCAACCAAAGTATGATCAACAGCCGGGACGGGGTCCTGCCAGATCAGTTCCTCCACCGGAACCTCCGGTCCGAGATAACGTGAGATCGGCCCCATATCGCGATGGGTCAGCTTGAACCAGGCGCGTGCAAAAGCATCTTTAAACTCTTCCGGGTTCTCATGGAATCGTTTTGCTATCGGCCCGTACACCGGATCCATCCTGAGCGCAAGGTCCGTGGTAAACATGATAGGTGCGTGCCGTTTTGACGGGTCATGGGCATCCGGTACCGTGTCCGCCGCAGCAGGATCGGTGGGAACCCACTGGTAGGCCCCGGCTGGACTCTTTTCCAGATTCCAGTCATAACGAAACAGGGTATCGAAAAAACTGTTGTCCCATTGAATCGGGGTCGGTGTCCAGGCGCCTTCCAGGCCGCTGCTGATTGTGTCGGCGCCATGGCCACTCCCGAATTCGTTTTTCCAGCCCAACCCTTGCTCCTCGATGGGAGCGGCCTCGGGTTCCGGCCCGACATACTTACCTGGATCGGCGGCACCGTGGCTTTTGCCGAAGGTGTGGCCACCGGCAATTAAGGCGACTGTTTCTTCATTGTTCATTGCCATACGCGCAAAGCTCATCCGAATATCGCGGGCCGCGGCAAGGACATTCGGTTCACCGCCCGGTCCTTCCGGATTGACATAAATCAGTCCCATTTGGACTGCGGCCAGGGGATTTTCAAGCATCTGCTCATTACTGTGTCGTTTATCCCCAAGCCACTCGGTCTCGGGACCCCAGTAAATATCTTCTTCCGGTTCCCAGATATCTTCACGACCGCCGCCGAACCCAAAGGTTTTCAATCCCATCGATTCAAGAGCACAGTTACCCGCAAGAATCATCAGGTCCGCCCAGGAGATCCCATTACCGTATTTCTTTTTAATAGGCCAGAGCAGACGGCGTGCCTTGTCAAGATTTACATTGTCGGGCCAGCTGTTGAGCGGTGCAAAACGTTGGTTACCTGTTGATGCACCACCGCGACCATCCGAAACCCGATAAGTTCCGGCACTATGCCATGCCATACGAATAAAAAACGGTCCATAATGGCCATAATCAGCCGGCCACCACGGCTGTGAATCGGTCATCAATGCATAGAGATCCTTTTTTAATTCCGATAGATCAACTTTTGCAAACTCTTCCGCATAGTTGAATTCTTCGTCAATCGGTTTAATCACTGCCGAATTCTGATGAAGTATCTTGAGATTGAGTTGATCGGGCCACCAATCCTTTATCGACTCCCCGCCAAGCGTGGTAGGCCTTCTGGTATTTCCCGTTACCGGACATCTGCTCTCTGCATTCATAACTGTTCTCCTGTTATTTGAAGTGATTGTTTGTTTCTTTGCCAAATTTTTCCGGGTCGCTCACCGACCATCCTTTAAACAAAACCTATATACTTATTTATTTTATGTCGTAATTATTCTTGTTATGAAACCAAAAAAAATGCTCCTCTCCGCACGTCAACTTTCACTTTTTTGCGTAGTCAGGCATTGCTCGCAGATGCCGTGGACAACAACATTTTTGTCCCTGACCTGCCCTATCCCATGCAGCGATTCGGGCAGACCCATAGTATCAAACAGGTGCCAATGAAAATCAACAAGCCGTCCGCATTGATCACAGAAAAAATGATGATGTTGATCAATGACGGCCTCAAATCTCGCTTGGCTGGACATGGTCTCGACTCTTTTGACCAAACCTAGTTGTTCAAAGGTTGCCAGTGTACGATAGACAGTATCAAGGGACAGAGTCGGCAGTCGAGTCTCCAACTGCTTATGCAGGCTTTCGGCCGATGGATGCTCGGCTGATTGCAGCAGAGCTTTATAAATCTCCAGTCGCTGATGGGTCAATTTCAAGCCGTGGGATCGGCATGTCGCCTCAAAATGAACCATGACCTGTTGTTCAGTATCCATAAATCTTTTAGTTAAGTTTTATTCTTAATTACTAATTACCCCTATTTCTTCCCTGCGTCAACCAAAAAAGATCTCCAATATGCCTTTTCACTT
>DRLX01000354.1 GCA_011322715.1 Desulfobulbaceae bacterium | reverse complement strand
GTTGTCTGCCCGGAAATCACAAAATAGCCCAGACGTCTTACAAAAGTTCCACTATAGGCCTGGGCCCGGGCCAGAGGGCTGCCCGTCTCATTGACCATATGCTGCAGACGGTCATTGACAATGGCGGCCGCCAGATAATTTTGCAGCAACAGTTTCTCCTTGCCAATCGTATCGGCACTCGGATCTATATTCCACGTTGCGGCCAGGGTAATTTCCGTCTTACCGAGATCCGGCTCATATTGATAAAAAAAATCG
This sequence comes from Desulfobulbaceae bacterium, assembly GCA_011322715.1. Lineage (GTDB taxonomy): Bacteria > Desulfobacterota > Desulfobulbia > Desulfobulbales > Desulfobulbaceae > DRLX01. The sequence goes on along the minus strand of DRLX01000354.1, from coordinate 2,806 downwards.
CTGCTCTTCTCAGGGATATGACCGAAATCATAACACTTCGGCCGTACAGCGGCGGCATGAAGCCCTGAAAAAAAGTCGGCAATGGACTTTTTTGCCTGCTTGAGACCGACATCACCGACCAGGACAACGATCATATTTTCAGGCCGGTACCAGGCATCGTAAAAGGCACGAAGCCGCTTGCTGTCTGCAGCAAGCAGGGTCTGTTCAACACCTATGGGATCGCGCTCGGCTACCCTGGTCCCGAAAAACTCCTGTTTAAGCAAATTTTTTCCAATTCGTGAACCGGCGGAATCACGGGCCCGTTTCTCGGAAAGAATGACCCCCCGCTCTTTTTCCACCTCTGACTCCAGCAGCAAAGCCCGGCGTGCATAATCGGCAAGGACCAACATACCCTCATCAAGTGTTTTTTTATCCGGTGCAGGCAACAGAAGTTTATAGACGGTCTCGTCATAAGATGTATGGGCATTGGTATCGGCCCCAAAGCTCATACCGATGGATTGAAAGTATCGGATCAGGGTGCCCGGCGGAAAATGAGTGGTACCATTGAACACCATGTGCTCAAGATAGTGAGCAAGGCCGCGCTGTTGATCAGTCTCATTGAGTGATCCCGCCTGCACGTCAAGATATAACGCCACCCGGCCTTTAGGTTCCCGGTTGTGCTTGATAACATAACGAACTCCATTGGCAAGCGAACCGAAAACCAATGCCGGATCCGGGGAGAGATCACCTGTGTCCTGGGGCCAGCCGTGGCTGATACAGGAAGTTGCCTCAGGATCGACATGATTTACCTGTTTCCCGACCGTGCAACTAGAAAATATTACAGCGAAAACAAGTAAAAAAACGGCGAAAAGAACGAACGGAGTTCTGTTGCATTCTTGTCTTGATATCATCATTTCTCACTCCATGGCTGCAACCGGTTTGCGCAGCTGTAAGATATTTTCTCAGTATCCTTGGAGAAGTTGCTTGAACTTGTCCATAAAACGGGGTTGAGTTGCGTGGAAGGGGTTGTATACAGGAAAAAATTACCACAAACAAAGGAAGAACGCATGGAAATTAACGGTACAACAGCCCTTGTTCTCGGGGCATCCAGAGGAATCGGCCTGGCTATCGCCCAAAAACTGGCAAGGCGAGGTGTTCGCCTTGTCCTGCCCTGGTACGACTGGCCCGAATCCGTCAAGGCAATGAAAAAAGAATTCTCAGGCATGGAGCAGAACCATGTCTGTATCAAGGCCGACCTGCGAAGGGAGGAGGAGGTCAACAGGGTCGCGCGGTTGATTGAACGGGAAACGGGCAGTCTTGATATTCTCATCAACAACATTGAACGGGGCGGCATGCCGGTTGTTCACGGCCCCTACACGCTTGCGACCAATAAAGATCAATGGCAACGGGAAATGGAGACAACCCTGCATGCCAAATGGATGGTTTTCAACAGTTGCCTGCCTCTCCTGCAAAAGGCGGAACAGGCCTGTGTCATCAACCTCTCATCCATTGCCGCCCTGACGGGCCGGGCCGGTATTGCCGGCATTCTCTTTAACGACGGCTATGCGGCAGCCAATCGGGGAATTGAAACACTGACCCAGACCTGGGCACGCCTGGGGGCGCCTTCCATACGAGTCAATGAACTCATGCTGGGAATAATCGACAGCCGACACGGCAGGGGCACACGGGGATGGGGGCTATTGACGGAGGAAGAAAAACAACAGCTCGTAAATCATACACTACTACAACGGACCGGTACACCGGAAGAAGTTGCGAGAGCCGTACTTTTTCTGCTGGAACAGGCTGATTTCATGACCGGTTCCACCCTGCGCATAGACGGGGGTTTTGTCCTTGGTAATGAACGCGTCCCGGCCATTCCGCCGGGAATACTTGAAAAGTGACAATGGACCTTACAAATCCAATGCCCAGTCCGGGATATGACGCATGATATAATCGGAGACAACTTCTTTTTCTTCTGATTTGTCGACCGGCCCGACTTCGGAGAGTACTTCTTCAAAATCAAACCAACAGATTTCCTTGTCATCCTTATTATAAACCGTCAGAACACGATGATCCGGCCTTTCAATATCCTCTTCTTCCTGAATGGCGGCCACAATTTGCAGCGCCTCTTCATACGGCAGGAAACGAATTTCTTCATCACTCATTGCTTACTCCAAGATCGTTTCATACAGTTGTAATGACGACGGGAAGGAACCCTAAACACTCAAGTCTTTTGTTTGAAACACGACAGACTCACGGAAAAAAAGTTGAATATAATGCAGTCATCAGGCGAGATAAGCAAACCTTCGGGGTCCCGAAAGACAATCCGCACGGCTGTCGGATACACTCAACACAGAAAAAAGGCGAGCAGACAACCGTCGACTCGCCATGAACAAAAAAGGTTCTTCCCGTTATGCAGGTTTGACAACAGCACCGGACCGGATACAGCGCGTGCAGGCGTTGATCCTTACAACCTGTCCGCTATCGGTAACCGTCCGTACTTTCTGGATATTCGGCAGCCAACGTCGACGATTTTTATTGTGGGCGTGACTGACGTTATTGCCGGTAGCCGGACCTTTTCCACAAATTTCACATATTCTGGCCATGATATATTCTCCTCTCAAGGGGTATTTTCGTGAACTTTATATAAATACCATTTCCCTGATGAAATGCAAGTTTTTTCCCGGCTATTTCTATAACTCTTTCGGCGGCCCGCGCAAATTCTCCCTCTTACCGGTTTCATAGTTGGTGGGCTACTCGATTATTGTCCAATATTATGGTATAATTTCACGTTATCATGTTGACCAGTCTACGCGGAAAACTCATC
>DRLX01000353.1 GCA_011322715.1 Desulfobulbaceae bacterium | reverse complement strand
TGCCGCCCCGGCAGCATATACGGGAGCGAAAGATTGAGCCGTAACTTGCGGTTGCGCTACCGGCTGCACCATTTGATCAATTTGATAATCTCTAATCACCCGGCCATGATTATCCTTAATTTTGAGAAAATTTCCTTCACGGATAAAGACAAGCTCGGTGTTTGAGGTTTTCTTTTCCTGCCAGTTCAAGGCCGGTAAGTCTTGTTGCAGAGTAGAAAAAAAATGATCATTTCGCCCGGTTTTGTCGACTGCGGCAGCAGTAATCTCCTTAAATCGGACAATTTTATCGCCACGGTTGACCTTCACACCATGGCCGGCTGCGTTGGCATAGGAAAATATCTTTTCCACTCTGGTGACGGAAAGCACACCGGAACGGGTTTCAATCCGACCAAGGACTTTTCCGGTAATCGGATCGGTTAATTTCCGTCCTTGATGGAAAATGGTGAACAGGTCATATTTATGCACACCTGCATCACTACCGAGATCGAGAATAACCTGACCTCCGACAACATCGACAACATAGCCCTCCAGGGGCTTCATGTCGGAGACAATATCTTTTATAGTTGCACTGATGGCGTCCTGTGAGAGAAAACAGGTCAAAATGACGAGCAGGCAAAAGAGACGAGAGAATATTTTCATAGCGATACAACGCTCCGGGAAATGAAAAAATGAATGAGTAACCTGTACTGCTGAAAGTTATACCTGTTCTCGAGGATTTTTCAACCGTTTCGGGCCACGGTCACAAAATATTTTACCAAGGCGGGCTTTGCCCGTAACCCACTAAATAAACTGTAGGAGCCCGCCCCCGGAGTCTCGCAGGCTCGCTTACCTGCGAGCGATCACCATTCATTATATATTGCAGGTTATGATCGCCCGCAGGGGCGGGCTCCTACATCCGGGTTGAGGATAAAACCAACCTTACATTTTTCCTATAATGATTTTAAACCACAATTTTCAGTGTTAATTCCTGATTTCTTGCGGGGGGTTTGCTGGTGGCCAAAAAGTCCAGAGGAAACAATGTTGCCACTACTGGAAAAAACCATAAAAAAAAGACGACCAACCGTCTCCAGTTGGTCGCCTCGGACAACTAATTTTCCGTTGCCATCAGGTAGGGGGGCGGCTTCAACCGCCTTGGCCTTGAACAATATTACAATCGTCCTTTAAATCAGGCGAATAAATTCGTCCCTACTGATGTATTCAATTGATAAAAAATTCGATTAGAATTTATACCGAATGCGGGCGCCGACAGTGTAAATATCCTCATCAGCGGAACCGTTGAGATCGCTCTCAAAGTAATCCATGGCATCGTCGGTAAAGAGATAACCAAAGTTCATTGAGATGCTCACATCCGGGTACAGCATGTATTTAACATAGGCATCAATCTCAGTTCCAATACCGTCATCGGAAAAGTTCTGTCCATTTGCGCCGGTATAGGTGATGTCTTCAGCGGTCATCATGTAGAGAAGAGCGCCACCGACTTTCAGCTTGCTGCTGACTTTATTATCTACGGCCAGTTTGAAAAGATGCATACCCTTATCCAGGACATAGGGACGCTCGGTAAAGTAGTCATCAGAGGTAGGATGACCTTCCATCATGACCATGGATGCTGTCATATCCACATCAGTAGCGATATACGCATCAATATTATCATCGGTAGGATCGTCATCACCGGAGGCATACCAGTAAGTACCAGTGATTTTTGTGGCACCAATTTTGGCCCCAACGTCAACATGGGCAAAAAATGCGCTGATATCATAATCATGTGCAGCACTAGTCACGCCGTTCTGATCTACATAAGTGGCGTTATCAATGGAACCACCCTGATAGATGAAATCGCCGTTAAAAAACAGATTATTGATATTGAACTTACCTGTCAGGCCCAGAGTATAGATATCAAGATCAAACTCATCTTTAAATTTCTTGATTTCCCACTTGGTTGCATCCAGTTTGTTATAGGTCCGAGCTCCGGTTTCGGCATCATGAAGGACAGCGGAGTCATTTCCGATATAGGAGGCAAAGAAACCAACCTTGGATTTGGCCATGGGCGAGAACGAAACCTTACCGACAAAGGCATCAACATCACCGACATCAGGACCGGCGGACCTGGCATCTACGCGGTAGGGACGCTCCCAACCAACATAATAGCCGACATTACCGACCTGGCCGTCCAGATTGACACCCATGATGGTCTCTTTCCAGAAGTACTTGTTCAAGTTAAAAGGCTGCAGACCTGTTTTCAGGCGCATTTTGTCGGAAACACCGGGAATCTGCATATCAAGATAGGCCCAACGGGTCTCAATATTGACACCATCACCGGAATACAGACCACCGACGGATTTACCGACGGAACCATCTTTACCAAATTCCAGACCGCCGATTTCAATGGCATATACACCCTTGACATTTTTATTGTCACTTGCCATCTCCGTCCACAGGCGATATTTTACCTCGCCCCAGGAATCATCGATGTCATCCTTGGTGTTCACAGCGCCGCCTTTCTTGAATTTATCATTCACCAGAAAATCAGCGTGATTGGTGTACACCTGGAAACGATGATCCAGGTCGCCATGGAAGGCAAAATTTGCGGCGGCAGCGCTACCGACAAAACCCATGCTGGAAACAATGGCAGCAACAGCTAAGGTTTTCTTCATGATACATCCTCCTCTACTTTTTTGAGTAATGAGAAAATCGACCCAACTGGATTTACCTCCCAATCAAGTCAAATATAATCTCCGATACTCGTTGATACAAAATTTTTTACACACCGGCAAGGAAAAAATTAAATTTTTTGTATCCGCTCCATTTTTCAGTAAAGAAATTATAAAGAATACGCTTTATCCCAACGCTTCCGGGTAAGTATGAAAATATAATTTTTTTAACCATTCCCTTTGCAATGAAATGGGGAAACACACGAAGAGAGTCTCGAAAAAAGACGCCTCTTTTACAAGTTTTTAAGTCCGTCATCCCCGAGATAGTGCGCATCCTCGAAGGCGGAAGTCGGGGACGAAACCTGATTACCAATAGATATGAGCTTGAATGAAAGCAGGGATACCATCGCTTTTCTTGAAAAAATTAATTGACCTAAAATCAGTCATAAGCGCTGATAAATGCGATTTGAGATTATAGCTGTAGCGATGTTATCCCTCGTTGCTGAGGAATGGTGGTAATCAAATAATCAAATTATGGATTCAACAACTTTTTCTGATATTCCATCACGTTATCAAAGAGAATAAAAAAAGGCCGGGGTGACTTACCCCGACCTTTTGTTACCACTATTTTTTTCAGCTATTATGCAGCCGGCTTAAACTGAGGGCAGCGATGGGTTACATCAATTCCCTTCTGGCACATGATACTTAAAATTTCCTCTTTGCTGAAAATGGAATCCTTCTGATTACTGATATACACAAGACAGTCTTTGCATATGTTGAAAGAATACACGTCAATTTCCCGCATAACATCCCAACATGATTTTTCCGCCTTGTATGCCGGACACTGCGATGCTTCCGGGTTACAGTCCATAATTTCCCAGCACGGCCATTTTGTTCTCAATGACATCGCCTTCCCTCCATGTAGAAAAAAACAAATATTATTTTCCTGTATCAGCGACAGTCACAACAGACAATTCCGCTTGACAGGATTTCTTTTTTCATATGCTTAAAATCCATTACCAGGAATCGGCGTCAAATGCAAGTCGCAGGCGTAATTCTTCGCACCCCTGGCCGGTCACGGCAGAACAGATAACTCGATTTTTACCATTTATACCCAGAGCGGCGTCAAGAGATGATGCATGCTGAATCTGCTTGTTTTTCGACAATTTATCAGCTTTGGTGTAAACAGGTAGGAAGGGTATCTCCTGATACTGAAGCCAATCCGTCAGGTCCCTGTCCATTTTTTTCAGTGAATGCCGCAAATCGATAATAACCACGACCAGGCGTAAAGACTTGCGCTGCAATAGATATCCGGTAATCAGCTCCTGCCATCCGGCCTGTTCTTTTTTTGGTACCCTGGCAAAGCCATAACCGGGAAGATCGACGAAATACACCGACTCATTAATGAGGAAATAGTTGAGCCCCCTGGTTTTACCCGGCCGGGAACTCGTCTTGACAAGATTTTTCCGACCGGTCAACCTGTTCATCAAACTTGACTTACCGACATTGGATCGCCCGGCAAAGGCAATCTCGGGATAATCCGGGGCCGGGAGTTGTCGAAGGGTATGGACCGAGATAAGGAAGTCGGCGCTATGAATCCGCATTTGGGGCAACCGTATCTCCCGCCTAAATAACCTTATTTAAGGAATATTCAACAATGCCCTTGGCACCGAGTTTTCTGAGCATGGGCACCAGGTCGCGTACCTGATGCTCTGAAATCACGGTTTCCACGGAAAACCAGTCCTGTTTGTACAACTGTGCTACCGTGGGCGCCGTCACACTGGGCAGTTCATTGATCAAGGTCTCAAGGCTTGCCTCGGGTATGTTCATTTTCAGGCCGACTATCCGATCAGCTCGCAAGGCCCCCTGGAGCAGCATGGCGATATTTTCAATTTTCTCACGCTTCCAGGGGTCCAGCCATGCCTCTTTATTGGCTATTAACTGGGTATTTGACTGCATCAACTCATGAATAATGCGAAGCCCGTGCGCCCGGATTGTTGATTCCGTTTCCGTCACCTCGACAATGGCATCGGCCAGGCCGGAAACGGCCTTTGCCTCGGTTGCGCCCCACGAAAAAGAAATATCCACCTGCATGCCCCGTTCTTCAAAAAAATTCCGGGTGACATTAACCAGCTCGGTGGCAATTCTCTTGCCGTTTAACTGTTCAACCGTGGTGATTTCCGAGTCACCGGCAACGGCAATAACCCAGCGAGTCGGCTTTTTACTGACCTTTGAATACACCAACTCTTCAACCATCACGACATCGGAACCATTTTCCAGGGTCCAGTCATGGCCGGTAATGCCGACATCCAGCATTCCCGATTCCACATAATTGGACATTTCCTGAGGCCTGCAGATTGAACAGGAAAGCTCGGGATCATCGATTTCCGGAAAATAATTTCTGGACATAAGTTTAATTTTCCAGCCCGATTTTTCAAACAGGGTGATAGTCGCCTTTTCCAGACTTCCCTTGGGAATGCCTATTTTCAACTGTTGCATGATTTTTTATTTTTTCTCAATTTTTATTTTTTCTCAATTTTGATGGTGTCATAAAAGTCTTCAAATTCATCCTATCGCACTCAGCCGATCTCGTTGCTTCCACAGTCTCCCCATATTCCGTCATTCCCGCAGTCTGTTGGGCGAAAGGTAAGCGGAGCACAGCAAAGACTCCAATATTACTGAAGAATTGGAGAGGTTCGGCATCTACCTGGATCCCCGCCTAAAAAATTACGGGGGATGACGCTTCCCCCTTTAATCTGTTTACACGTAATATCAATTAATTGGATTAAAAGTGGCCATTTTGGACTCCATATACATAATATTTTCATCGTAGGATTTTTGGGGTTGCGGGCGGGTGCGGGCATCCCGCTGTAGAATTACTTTTTGCCGTACACCTCATCAGGATTAAACACCCTATCCTGAACAACCTCCAGTTCACCGGCCCGAACCCGACGAAAAAAACAGCTTGGATAGCCTTTGTGGCAGGCGGCCCCACCCAATTGCTCGACCTGGAAGACAACCGTGTCTTGATCACAGTCAACATATATATCTTTTATAATTTGGACATTGCCGGAAGATTCCCCTTTCAGCCATAGCGTATTACGCGACCGGCTCCAGTAATGGGCCTTCCCGGTCTCCAGGGTTTTGGCCCAGGCCTGTTGATTGATATAGGCCAGCATCAGGATTGCTCCGTCGGCATAGTCCTGGACAATAGCGGGTAACAGCCCGTTCGGGTCCTTGGTGAAATCTAATTCAATCATGGTGGTATTTATTTAATCGGCAGGGCAAAATATCATTTGCCGACTTGTTTGATTTTCTTTTCAGGCGCAATCTTTTTCCGCTGCGCACGTTCTTTTTCCTTTTCCATATAATGGATTATGCAGCCGGACCGGGTCCGGCAAAAATCATCGGGATGACGGCAGACCGGATCATCGGAATCGACTTTATCCTTATATTTTTCGCACACAAGTTCCATACGTTCCCTTTCGGCAATTTGTGCACATTTAGGCGGTAGCGTGTTCTTTGTCAAGTAGAGACAATAATCAGCCCTATTTTTCAAACAAAGCAATATGGCTGAAACAAAATTTCAAATTGCAGCTGATCTGGGCCGGCTATGACGGTTTATCCGCAGCTGGCGGGCAGGTATTCCCTGATTGACGGGTGTAAAGGAATTTCCTTATTGGACAGGTTGCGAATGGTTTGTATTTTTTGTTCATGTGCACTACAATGATGACAGAATTTAATAGACCCGGACCTGCACTTCTAACCGTCAATCCAGCAAGCAAACTTGTTCCTATGTGTCCTGTCGCCTTAACAGATACCGTAAGCATCAGTTATACCGCCGCCCTTGAAACCGGGGAGGTGGTCGAAAAAGTCCCGGCAACAAAACCGATACATTTAAGCATCGGTTCCGGCAGAGTTCTAAAAGCGGTTGAGGCCAGCCTTCTGGGCATGAATCCCGGAGAGACCAGGACGATACATATCCAGCCCGAAGACGCCTATGGACACCATTACGACAATCTCGTCCATGATATAAAACGAGAGGTCTTCAGAGGAAAGATTGACCCCAAACCCGGCATGATCCTCTCCCTGACCATAGACAAGGACGGGCATGACCAACAGGTTCCGGCCACGGTGCTGGCTGTCGACAGTGAAACAGTAACCGTTGACTATAATCATCCCCTTGCAGGCAAAGTATTGGTCTACACCGTCACTCTGCACGC
>DRLX01000352.1 GCA_011322715.1 Desulfobulbaceae bacterium | reverse complement strand
AAGCGAGATGATTTCCGGATCCACCTGCAGCATTGTTGCCGCTATTCTGTTAATGAGTAGAATGGTGTAATCGATGCCGATGGCCATAACCGGGTCCGCTGCACCGTCGATTACCGTCTGCAGGAAATTTCGCTCATGACTGATCGCTTCATGCAGTTGTTTCTCAACAGCGGCCAGGGTTTCTTCCTGATGTTTCTGCCGGGTGATGTCCTGATGCGTTCCGGTCATCCGGACCGGCATGTTTTTTTCGTCCCGTTCCACAACCCTGCCCCGGTCCAAAAACCATTTCCAGTTACCGATCCGGTCTTTGATGCGGTATTCGATGCGGTATTCATCGGTTTTACCGGCCAGATGATCATTGAGGACCTGCATGACCCTGTCCTGATCATCGGGATGGATGATGCCCTGCAGCGGCGAGACACCGGGATCATTATCATCATTGTCCTGGTAGTGGAGGATTTTTTTCCGATCCGGACTGGTATACATTTCTCCTGTTTTGATATTCCAGTCCCAAAGACCGGCCCTGGAGGCATAGAGGGCCAGCTCAAACCGTTCTTCCACCCTTTTTAATTCAAGCTCTCTCTGTCGGGCCTCTTCAAGAGCGAACAGCCGACCCAGGGCCTGGCTGATTGAGTCGGCCAGGTCCCGGTAGCCGTCCAGAACGTCCTGATCAACTTCACCGGCAGAGGAGATTTCGACGACCAGAAAGCCGGCCAATCCGGGACGGCAGCGAATCGCCGTGGCAATGGCGTTATTTCTTCCTTGTCCATCACCCCTACATACACCGCAGTGACAATGTGTACAGAGAACAGCGGAACCGTCTTCCTTTTCCAGGCATAGGCGGCCGCATTCGGGCAGTTCCGAGTTGCGCAGGCGTTTCATGATTCGGTCGAAGCGATCACCAAGCCCTGCCTCAGCGGTAATGACGCTTCCCGTCTCATTGTCAAACAGAACGATCATGGCACTGTGATTGAGATCGTCGGCTATTAACAGGTCGCAGACACCTTGGAGCAGGGTCGGCAAGTTCTGTTCTCTGAGCAGCAGACGGTGAACGGCAAGGGAGGCGGCGAGCAGGGCGTTATCGGCTGAGGAAATGATCGGTTGCATAATATCTGGAGCGCAGAGTCGCCATGGAGGCGAACCATCGCGGGATAGAAAGAAGAGTTATGGGCACCTTTAATGTGTCCTTATGTCTTTTTTGTATACGATTTAAGTTTGTTGAGCAGGGTTTTTCTGGTGATTTGCAAGCGGCGTGCCGCTTCACTACGATTGCCGCCGGTTTCTTCCAGTGTCTTCAGGATCAGGGCCTTTTCCGCCTCTTTGAGTGTCGCTGGTTCAGCCGTTTCTTCCGGGGCATGTTTGTCGGCCCATCGTTGAATGGTCATCGGCAGGCCGTTGGTGTCGAGATATTCGCCTCGCATGAGAATGACACCTCGTTCAATGGCGTTTTCCAGTTCACGAACATTGCCGGGCCAGGGATAACGGCCAAGAATATCCATGCATTCCGGGGTGATGCCGACCACCTGCCTGTTGTTTTTTCCAGCAAATGTTTTAAGGAAAAATTCAGCGAGCAGGGGAATGTCGCCCTTCCTGTTGCGCAGGGCCGGCACGTCGAGGACAACGACGTTTAATCGGTAATAGAGATCTTCCCTGAAGTTGCCCCTGGCGACTTCTTCCTCCAGGTTGCGATTGGAGGCTGCCAGGATGCGGACATCAATTGCCAGTGTTTCCTGGCCGCCCACCCGCTGCAGTTCATGTTCCTGCAAGACCCGTAACAGTTTGGCCTGCATGGCAGGAGAGGTCTCGCCGATTTCATCAAGGAAGAGGGTCCCTCCCTGGGCCTGGATAAATCGTCCTTCCCTGCGCTGATCGGCGCCGGTAAAGGCGCCTTTCTCATGCCCGAACAGTTCCGATTCCAGCAGGTTTTCCGCCAGGGCGGCACAGTTTACCTTGATAAACGGTCCTCCTGCCCGATGACTCTTGTAATGGAGTGCCGAGGCAACCAGTTCCTTGCCGGTCCCTGATTCGCCGGTAATCAGGACGGTTGCCTCCGTGGGAGCGACATGAAGAATCATGTCCCACAGGCTGCGCATGGTTTCCGAAGCGCCTATGATCCGGTCGTCCTCACCAAAGGGCTCGCCGGAGATTGATGGGGCCTGTGACTGTTTGCGGTGGCCCATGGCTATTTCCAGCGTTTCCCGCAGACGGTCGAAGTCCAGGGGTTTGGTCAGATAATCATGGGCGCCCTGTTTAATGGCGGCGACTGCGGAATCTACTGAAGAGTAAGCCGTCATGATGACGACTGGAATGGCCGGATTGATCGCATTGATTTTCTGCAGGGCCTCCATGCCGTCCATTGTCGTCATGCGGACGTCCATGAGTACGGCATCAAAAGGGCCCTCTTCAACGGCCCTGACTGCAGATACGCCGTCATCGGCCTCGGTTGTTTCCCAGCCCCATTCGTTAAACAGAGTGGTCAGCATATAGCGATGGACCTGTTCATCGTCGACGACGAGTATGCGCGGTTGTGTTTTCTTTGGGGTCATGAGTTGAATGGATAAGGAAAAAACAGCATAAATGTCCCGTTGTCGGTTCTCGCCGTATATTCTTCGGTGCGGGAGTACACGAAACAGAGTATCGTGCAACCGTTTTCGCAGTCGGAAGATTTTTCGCAATCGGAAAATAATTGATCATTACCTCAATTGAGGTGTTAATTTTTTACTGTACCATTAAATGAGCTCTCTGTGCAAACGGAACATACCCTTGAAATAAAAAAGATTATAGCCGGTGGCAACGGTCTTGGCTACCTGGATGACGGTCTGGTTGCCATGGTGCCTTTTGTTCTTGCCGGTGAATTGGTTCGTGTTGCTGAAATACAACGTTTTTCCGGCTACATCACAGCAGAACTTCTCCGGGTT
>DRLX01000351.1 GCA_011322715.1 Desulfobulbaceae bacterium | reverse complement strand
GTGAGGACGTCTTGCAACGAGAATTTGAGGTCTCACCTAACCAGGAACTGCAGGCTCTTCAGCAACGCATTATTCAACGCAGGATAACTGTGCCTGATGGGCTTGGATAAACTCATTTTTTGAAAAATTCCCTTTCCCATGCCTTGGCTGCCCGTCCGGAACACCTGAGCCCAGCATATTTACATTCCAATTCCGGAGAACCTTCAGGCAGAAAAGATACCAGATAAGGGGCCAGGTTTATTTTCTCAACAGCTCTTGCCCCCCTGTCTCGTGCCATAACCTGCAACCAACGGGATCGGAATAACAGGTGGCGACAACTGTTCCTTTATCTTTCGCCTTTGCAGCCACGTGTCAACCGTTGAGACAAAGCTCTGTGTTGATCCCTCGACCCTGTTCCTTGGATAATCTTTTCGTCGGAAAGGAAAAAATTCCCGGTCGATCCATACCGGTCCCGCCAGGCAAATCAAAATCTTTGCTTCCCTTGCGAAATTGGGTATTCTCCTTCGACTGCCTGAATACTATTTCATTTATTCACCTTCGAGATATCCCATGCAAAGATTACTTGTTATTACATGTGCCGCCGCCATCGCCCTTGTTTTTTATTACTGGTGTTTCAGGATGGTCCGGAGAAAGTCCGTACAGGAATATATCCTGACCCACCAGCAGATCCTTCATCCCAATGCTATCTGTTACTGGCGGGCGGTCATGGCGATTATCGCATATTTTCTGTATTTTTTTTCATCCTTCCAGACGTCCGCAATCATTTTGTTTTCCCTGGCCGCTGTCCTTGACGGAGTGGATGGCCTGGTGGCAAGAAACTGCAATCTTGTCTCCACATGGGGGGAGTGGCTGGATCCGATGTGCGATAAGCTTACTTACCTGCCGCCTCTTATCGGATTTGCCTATACGGGTATCCTCTCGTCCCGGCTGGTATGGATGCTTGTCGCGCTTGAACTTGCAGGTCAGTTTCTGGTCAGGCATGTACTCAAATTGATTCAATCCTCAGGAGCTGCAAACAATTTCGGCAAGATCAAGGCCATCATATGTTTTGCTCTTGTGGTTTATTGCACCCTGCTGGATAAGAATCCCAATGTGATAAATATAGGCGATGAGATTTTGATTGTCTGTATTATCCTTGCCTCCGCCTCCATTGTCTTTAAATTTGTTCCCAATCGACTCTATGCCGACATCCTTTCGACCCTCAACTTTTTTTGCGGGATAGCAAGTCTTGTCTTTACCTCTCGCGGTCATCTTGCCCAGGCGATCATGGTGATCATTGCCGGACAGCTCTTTGATCTGTTTGACGGCAGGATGGCTGAAAAACATGGGGGCACCAAATATGGTCCTTATCTGGACGACATCGCCGATTTCGTCAGTTTCGGCCTGGCTCCGGCATATATTATTACCAGGGCCGGAGGCACTCTATCCTGGCTTTTTGGACTCATTTTTATCGGAGGTGTGGCGTTCAGGCTGGTTCGATTTGTGATGGTGGATAAAAAACGGCAAGACCTGCCGGAGGGAATTTTTAATGGTTTGCCCAGTCCGGCCGGCGCCATGATTGTGCTGGGCGCCTCACTTGTTGCGCCGTCGAATCTGTTGTCCGTGATTGCAATGATCTCGGTTGGCCTTATGGTAAGCCATATCCGGTTCACTCATTTCGGCAGGGTTATGCTCAAGCAGATGCCCAAACCTGTTTTTTTTATGATGAGTGCCCTGATCACCGTGATATTAGTTCTCGTCCTGAAAACAAAGAATGTTGAGATGTTCGGCTATCTGCTCTCCGGGGCTGTATTGCTCTATATTATTACAGGCAGGAAATCAGTCCCCGGCGATTCCCACTCATCCCGGATAAAGTAATTCCGTATTCTTTCCAATGTGACAGCCCGCAGCGATGTTGACGGGCCCTTCCGCCTACGCTGGAGTCCGGACGATTGCAGCCGGGTCGTATGAGTCTTTTTCATTTTTTTTGCCACAAATGGAAAATAATACTTATCTTAAAGGAAGCACACTGTGGTATTGATATGGATGCCCCGTACCTGTTTTCCAGAAGAAGACGAACGAGTTCTACCGCCACAGTCACCAAGAACTGATCCAGGGAGGCCGATATGACGGAAACAATCAATGTGAAAAACATCGGGTTACGAGGGGTGATTGTCGCGGATACCAGGGTGAGTTTTATTGATGGTGATAAAGGAATACTTGTGTATCGCGGTTATCGTATTGAAGACCTGGCGGAAAAGACCACCTATCCTGAAACAGCCTATCTCCTGCTGCATGGAGCGCTGCCGACAAGCGGACAACTGGCTGATTTTGAACAACAGCTCCGGGAGGCACGATCAACTATACCATCCTATGTATTTGATTCGTTTAGACAGTTTCCGGTTGACGCCAATCCCATGGACGTGCTGCAGGCCGGGATACCGCTGCTGGCAATGGGTGATTCCGAGCTTGCCGATGATAGCCGAGAGGCCAATGTTAGAAAGGCGATACGGCTCATCGCCCGTCTACCGGTTCTGGTAGCCGCCTGGCACCGTATCCGGCAGGGACTGGAACCTCTAACTGCCGACAATTCTCTTTCCCATGCCGCCAATTTTCTCTGGCAGCTGCATGGAGAAAAACCCTCTGAAAAGATGGCCCGTGTGCTGGATACCTGCCTGGTTCTCCATGCCGACCATACCTTTAACGCCTCAACTTTTTCCTGTCGCCAGGTTGTCTCGACCAGGGCGCATATCTATGCCGGTGTTGCAGCCGGCATTGGAGCGCTTTCCGGGAGCCTGCATGGCGGAGCCAATGCCCAGGTCATGAAAATGCTGCTCTCTTTGCAGGAAGAAAAGGACATCGCCGGTTGGGTAAAGAGGCAACTTGAAAACGGCCGGCGGATTATGGGTATGGGGCATGCCGTCTATAAAACCATGGACCCGCGAGCGAGATTTTTAAAAAAGATGGCCGTGCAACTGGGTAGGGAAGTTGGTGAGGAAAGACTTGTCGACCTGTCCCTGCAGATAGAGCAGGCCGCTCTGGCTGAGTTTGAACAGCGCGGCAAGACCAAAATTAAACCAAACGTGGATTTTTACAGTGCCTCTGT
>DRLX01000350.1 GCA_011322715.1 Desulfobulbaceae bacterium | reverse complement strand
GAGTCTTATGTAATTTTTCTCTTTTCCTGGTGACTGCCATGCAAAAAACTATCCTGATTACCGGCGCAACAGCCGGTTTCGGCCTTGCCTGCAGTAATCGATTTGCCGAAGAAGGCTGGAAGCTTATCATTGCCGGCAGACGGGGCGAACGGCTGGAAGAATTCAAGTCGGCCCACCCCGACGTTCTCATTCATACCATGATTCTTGATGTGCGTGATCGGGCCGGGGTGGAACAAAGCATTGCCGAACTCCCGGAACAATTCAGCACCATCGACGTTCTGGTCAACAATGCCGGACTCGCCCTTGGCCTTTCCGGGTCCCAGGAAGCGGACATGGACGACTGGGAGGCCATGGTTGACACCAATATTAAAGGCCTCCTGTATATGACCCGGGCCATCCTGCCCGGCATGGTGCAACGTGACCAGGGCCACATCATCAATCTTGGTTCCGTGGCCGGCAATTATCCCTATCCCGGCGGCAACGTTTATGGCGGCACCAAGGCCTTTGTCAAACAATTTTCCAACAACCTGCTCACCGATCTGGTCAAAACCCGGATCCGGGTCACCAATATAGAACCCGGTCTTGCCGAAAGCGAATTTTCAATTGTCCGATTCCATGGCGATACCGACAAGGCAAAACAGGTTTACCAGGGAACCAAACCTTTAACCCCGGCTGACATTGCCGATATTATTTTCTGGGTAACCAATGTACCGGAGCATGTCAACATCAATACCGTAGAAGTCATGCCGGTCTGTCAAAGCTGCGGTCCGTTTCTCATTCACCGGGAAGAAAGTTGAATTCCCTCTCCTAATGCATTGAAATAAATTCTATCCGTATGCGACGTGTTGTCATAACAGGAATGGGTCTGATATCACCCCTGGGAAACTCTTTGCAGGAAACCCTGCATTCTCTACAGGAAGGTATATCCGGCATCCGATTTCAACCGGAATACCAACGACTCGGCCTCCGTTCTCAAGTGGGCGCCTTTGTCGATATCCATCCAAAGGAACACATCGACAAAAAAATCCATCGTTTCATGGGAGATGCCGCCGCCTATGCGTATCTCGCCATGATCCAGGCCATTGACAATGCCGGGTTAACGGAAGAGCAGGTCTCCCACCCGCGAACCGGCCTAATCATAGGTTCAGGCGGGACCTCCGCTGAAAACGTTGTCCTGACGGCTGACACAATGCGCAACAAGGGATTAAAGCGTCTCAGTCCCTTTATGGTTCCGCGTACCATGTCGAGTACTGTTTCCGCCTGCCTGACCGCTCCCTTTAGAATCCAGGGAACCTGTTATGCTATCTCCTCCGCCTGCGCCACCGGATCCCATTGTATCGGTGCGGCCATGGAACAAATTCAACTGGGGAAACAGGACATTGTTTTTGCCGGCGGCTCCGATGAAGAACATTGGACCCAGACCTCAATGTTTGATGCCATGGGTGCATTATCAACAAAGTACAACGATCGGCCCGCGGCTGCATCAAGGCCCTATGATATCGACAGAGACGGCTTTGTTGTCGCCAACGGTGCGGGTATAGTTGTTGTGGAGGAGCTGGAACATGCACGGAAACGGGGGGCGCATATCCTTGGAGAGGTAATCGGTTACGGCGCCACGGCGGACGGCTATGAAATGGTCGCCCCGTCCGGCAAAGGGGCGGAACGCTGCATCAAACTGGCCCTGCAGAATGTCAATCTTCCCATTGATTACATCAACGCCCATGGCACATCAACACCAATCGGCGATCTTGTTGAGCTACAGGCAGTTCGAAGTGTTTTCGGCAACAATGTCCCACCCATCAGCTCAACAAAATCTCTGTCCGGCCACTCCCTTGGCGCGGCCGGAGTACACGAGGCCATTTATTCACTGCTCATGCTGAACCATCAGTTTATTGCCGGTACGGCAAATATTGACAATCTGGATCCCGGGGCCGAGAATATGAATATTGTACAAATAACCCGTGATGCGGAGCTGAAGGTTGTCATGTCCAACAGCTACGGATTCGGCGGAACAAACGGCTGCCTGGTCTTTAAAAAAATGGAGTAAGGAAGCAGAAAAAATAAAGACAAAAATCAAATAATCGGGCCGACTATTCTCCTTCCTTTTGCTCGTCAAGACGGCGGATTCCCTCCATAATCAGCCCCATAAACCCGCCGATCACATCCAGCTTCTTCGCCTCTTCCGAAATACCGGAGGTATACACAAAACGACCGGACCGTCTGGCCAGCAGAGCAAAGACGGCATCCTTGCCGGCCAGGGAATTGTACCTTGCCTGGATCAATTCCCCCTCATGAAAAAGGACCAGAGCGCTGCCGTCATTTAAGGTAAATTCAACCTGACCCGTTTTCTGACTGGAGTTAATCAGTTGAAAGAGATCAACCGTACTGATTTCCGCCAACTCTCCGCTCATCCCGGAACTGATGGTGCCGGAACGAAGGGTATTTGCCTGAGCACGCTCGACAAGCATTCTGTAGAAAAATACCTGTAGAACAGGATACTTATTCAATACATGCTTAAAATCCTTACTGGAAAGCGTGGCCAGTTTCGTTTTTGCCCGGGTATGAATCGTCGTGGTCACCGGCTCTCCGGAGAGCAGACTCATCTCGCCGAATATTTCTCCTATTCCCATCTCTGAAAGAGTCTGGCCGTCATCACTTATAACAGCGACCTTACCCTCAAGCACAATATACAGATTTGTACCGGGATCGCCCTTTTTCAGAACGATCTTGTTCTTTCCATACTCTTTCAGCTTAAGCAATGCGGACAGGTCACGCAGGGAATCATCATCAAGGGTTTCAAAAATTTCCATGCAACGCAACAGATCAAAAAAACGATCCATATGCTTCATCTTCTCCCGCCGCTCGGCCGCAGCAAGCAGTTTCATCTGCAGAGTGGCAAAGCCCTTTTCCTTCTTAAACTCAAAGCGAATTATCCCGTCACAGCCACCACAGTCGAACTTTGACTTTTGGATACCCTGTTGGGTAAACCGTTCAAAACTCTGCTGTTCAGTGGTTGCCGCAATAACAGATTGTACCATGTTCAAGCAGGCGGGTTTGGCCTCGGGTACCGTTAATCCCATGTCCTCCACCTTGAACTCCTCGCCCACGTTATACAGTGGGCAGGCTCGCTCTTCGGTAACAATAAAAATGGCGTCTTTATAGTCCATGGACAATACCGTCAAAGGGGGGGATTTACTGGTCGGAATCACGCAGCCGCAGTTAATCCGAACGACCGAAATAGAGATAAATAACAAGACCGACCACAACGGCGCCGCCAAAAAGCAGGGGCAGCACCTTATTTACCTGCAGCTCATCTCCTACAACCAAAGTCTGCATATATTGGGTACCGGAGATATACCAGACACCCATAAACAGGGCCGCAATAAACAGGTCCCGAAAGGCCTGTTTGTAAATCATATAGGCGACAAAAGCTATAAAGGGGACCAAAAACCATGGATTGCTGAACAGGCCCGCAACATCAACGGACTTGATCTGCTCCGGCAGGTGCGTTGCCTGCAGCAGGACACCTATGGATGAAAAAAATGTACCGATTTTATCGGCAATGTTCCCTGCAATCGCTCCCACATCCACCATTACCCGGCTCCTCTCTCAAAATATACCACCAACGAATTTCGTCTTGAATGCCCGGTGGATCGTCATGTTTCCCGGACAGAAAACCTGCCCGAAACAGATCTGTTTCGTTGTTGATTCATACATCCCACACGTATCATCAAGACGAAAACTCCACATCGACTAAGGGGCTGTAAGGAAATAAGTGTAACAATTTTGCGCTGAAATTTTGTTCATTTTCAAGGTGCGGAAGGAGTTGCATAGTCTCTTCTATTCAGCTCTTTACGTAACGTAGAAAATGGGCAAAAGGGCAAGCAGGATGTTACACTTATTTTTGCACAGTCCCTAACACCCTC
>DRLX01000349.1 GCA_011322715.1 Desulfobulbaceae bacterium | reverse complement strand
GTTTTTAACAAGAGTAACAAAGTTGTTTATTATCTTGGTGAAATCCGTTTGTATAGCCTCGTAGTGAAGTTCCGCCTGCCGGGGCAGGTTTGAAAATGGTTGTCCAGGATCAGGTAGAGAATCAATCCATAAACCGTCATGCGACAGCCACGAGCGTATATCATCGGGATGGGCGGCATGATTATCACATTGCAGGCCGATGATATGGGGCCTGTCAACGACACTGAAGGCTTCGACGACACACTGGCCCGAGGTGGCCAGCATGACCAGATCGCGTGGTAATGGCGTTTGTACCGCCTGTGCATGCCATTTGAAGAGTGATAGCGGTGAAGAAACGCCGTTGAAAATGGGATGTTCCTTGCCCGCATGGGTCAGGTATCCTTGAGTGAAGCCTACACTGGGTTGACTGTTGGTTCCCACGGCAGCTCCAAGGCTGTCGGCAAGGAGTTGGTGTCCCAGGCAGAATCCCAGGCAGGGCCTGTTCATGGCCAGCCAGGCCTTGAGCAGTCGTTTTTCTTCCTTTAAAAACGGATATCTTTTTTCTTCATGCACGTTTGGAGGCCCGCCTAACAGGAGCAGGGCGTCAAAAGCCATCGGATCCGGAATTGACTGTCTGTAGATATGGGCAATCTCAAGCCTGATATCGGCTTGTTGGGCGGTTTGCACAAGGAGCTTTCCCGGTGTTTCCCAGTCTGCATGCTGTACGACAAGAAATGAAATGGGCATATCCGTGTGTCCAGGTTTCTGTTTGTTTGCATCTTCCTCCCAGGGAGAAAAATACCCGGGACAGGGGGAATAATCCATGAAAAACGGCCGCCTCTACAGAGGAGGAGAAGAGTAGAGGCGACCTGGAGGAGGATGTCGGCATCCCCTTTGACAAGGGGATGCGCTGTAGGTTAATTATGCGTTAGTTTAAGACCTGAAAGTCATTGTAAGCATGCGCTGCGTGTTCTGCAATATCAACACCTTCAAGCTCTTCCTCCTCGGTGACACGCAGGCCCATGGTCATGTCGATGACCTTAAAGAGGATAAAGGCGGTCCCAAATGCCCAGGCAAAGGCGGCTACGACGCCGATAATCTGGGTGGTCATTATGGCGGCGGTGGTACCGCCGATGTTGAACAGGCCGGCGGCAATGGTTCCCCAGGCGCCGCAGACACCATGTACCGAAACAGCGCCGACCGGGTCGTCGATATGCATGCGGTCAATGGTGACAACCGAGATGACGACAATGATGCCGGCAATAAAACCGATGATGATTGAACTGGTCGGGGTAACGTTGGCGCAGCCGGCTGTAATGCCGACCAGTCCTGCCAGGGCGCCGTTTAAGCTCATGCCGATGTCCGGTTTTTTAAACATTATCCAGGAAAGAATCATGGCCGAAATCACGCCTGCCGCCGCCGCCAGATTGGTATTGACGAAGATCATGGCTATGGATGTGTCGCCTGTGGTCGTGGAACCGGGATTAAAACCGAACCAGCCCAGCCAGAGAATAAATACACCGATGGCTGCCATGGGAATATTGTGACCGGGGATGGCCCGGACCTCGCCTTTAGGGCCGAACTTTCCTTTTCTTGGCCCAAGGACGATGGCGCCTGCCAGGGCGCACCAGCCGCCGATGGAATGAACAACGGTTGATCCGGCAAAATCAATGAACCCCTTGGCCTCCAGCCATCCGTTGCCGTTGAGCAGTGAACCCCAGGCCCAGGAGCCGAAGATCGGGTAGATAAAGGCACAGACGACAAAGGAATACAGCAGGTAGCTGGTAAATTTGATTCGTTCGGCAACCGCACCCGAGACAATGGTGGCGGCAGTGGCGGCAAAGACGCACTGGAACATCCAGAAGGCCAGGATCCATTGGTCGCCCTTGGGCCCGGTCCAGCCGGAGAGGAAAAAGTCGGTGGTGCCGAAAAGACCGGTTGTGGTGGCACCGAACATGAGCCCAAAGCCAATGGCCCAGAAAGCCAGGGAGCCCATGGCGAAGTCGAGCAGGTTTTTCATCATGATATTACAGGCGGATTTGGCGCGAGTAAATCCCGACTCCACCATGGCAAAGCCGGCCTGCATGAAAAACACCAGTGCTGCAGCGATCAGGGTCCAGACATAGTTGAGGTTGGTCTGCACTGATTTGACGGCGGCCGCATTGGACTCCACCGTTATCTTAACAACTTCGTCGGCGGCAAAGACCGTTCCTGCCGTCAGCAGAAGCAGTGTGCAGACGGTGAATGTAAATTTTTTTCGCATGGGTAACTCTCCTTGATCGTAAAAAAAAGAAAAAAAGAAAAAGATAGTGTTTAAATAGCCTCTTTATCGGTTTCGCCGGTACGGATGCGGATGATTTTTTCAACGGGCAGGACAAAGATCTTGCCGTCGCCGATTTTGCCGGTGCGGACAGCGGCAATGATTGCCTCAATGACCGATTCAACCCGTTCTTCCTCAATGATGATTTCCACCTTGACCTTGGGGATAAAATCTACCATGTACTCGGCGCCACGGTAGATCTCCGTGTGTCCCTTTTGACGGCCGAATCCCTTGACCTCGCTTACGGTCATGCCGCTGATGTTCAGTTCATGCAGGGCATCTTTGAGTTCCTCAAGCTTGAACGGCTTGATGATGGTTTCAATCTTTTTCATGATACTCTCCTTGTATTGAAAAATTGGTCGTGTTGTTTGTTTCCTCTGTCAGTATCAAGACCCATGCCATTCGGAAATTTCTTTGTTAAATTCTGCCATCATGCTGATTTTACTTTTTTTGTCCGGACTTATTGTAAAAAGATGAGCCAGTCATTCTTGTTCCATTTATGTCGGATTGTTCATTTATTTTTTACAAAAATGAAATAATTAATTTTTCTTTTTACATGTTATGAGTTCAAAGTATATGTGGTGTGTGGGAGTATCAGCGGTGATATTTTTTTCTTCAGGGACGGGAGGAAAGGCGGCCTGATAGGTGAAAACAATGTAACCGAAG
>DRLX01000348.1 GCA_011322715.1 Desulfobulbaceae bacterium | reverse complement strand
TCAGAGCAGGACCGGCAGCAGATAAGAGAGCAGTATCAGATCGGCACAGGTGATATTCTTGTGGGCAATGTGGCCTTTATCCGCCACTATAAGGGCCATGATTTTATTGTTCGTACGGCGGCGAAGATGCCTGGAAATTTTAAATTCATGATTGTCGGCGGCGGTGATGATCTGCCGCTTCTGCAACAGACCATTGAGCGGGCCGGAGTTGTAGACCGGTTTATTCTCCCCGGACACAGGGAAGATCCGGAGCGGTTTTTTTCCGCCATGGATATGATCTTTTTTTCCTCATACGAGGGAGAGGGTATTTCCCAATCCTTTATTCAGGGTCTGCTTTACGGCCTTCCCTTACTGACCTGCAGGACGCCTTCGCTGATGGAACCTCTGGCCATGGTAGAGAAATATCGTGTTGTTGACTATGGCGATACCGAAGATGCCGGCCGGAAGCTTTTGGAATTGGCAGGGGATCTACAATGCGATGCAGCGCGAATTGAGCGGCAGCGACAGGTTGTTGCCGAAAAGTATGGATTGCAGACAATGATCAGAACTATTGTCAAGGTATATGAGGAGCATGGTATTGCCCTCTAATCAATCGGAATTCGGCCCGGAAAAACAAATCGGTAACACCAGCATGGAACTGCTTGCCCCGGCCGGGAGTTTTGCCGCCTTTGAAGCGGCGCTTGAGCAAGGTGCGGATGCCGTATATGTCGGGGCGCCGGGGTTTAATGCCCGGGCGCTTAGTCGTGATTTCACCTTTGCTGAGATCGATTCCATGATCAGACAGGCCCATGGGCAGGGTGTCAAGCTCTACATTGCTATGAACAGCCTGGTCAAGGAAGATGAACTGCCTGCCGCTGTAGAGGCCCTGTCCTGTTTCCAGCAGATGAAAGCTGATGCCCTTATCCTCCAGGACCTTGGTCTGCTTTACCTTGCCCGTACCTGGTTTCCCGATCTTGCCCTGCACGCCTCGACCCTGATGTCGGTGCATAACTCGCTTGCCGCTGAAGAGCTGGTACGGCTCGGGTGTGAGCGGGTGGTTCTGGCCCGGGAGTTGACCATAGATGAAATGGCTGAAATTTACCGGAAAACAGGCGCTCAGATCGAAGTGTTTGTCCATGGCGCCATGTGTTTTTCCTATTCAGGGCTTTGTATGTTTTCCAGCCTGCACGGCGGCAAGTCCAGTCTGCGGGGCCAATGTGTGCAGCCATGTCGCCGTCATTATTCCTGGATGAAACCGGGCCGTGTCGGTAAAAAACAGGGACCCGCCAATTATCCCTTTTCCATGAATGATCTCTGTGGCGTCGATGTGTTGCCTGAGCTGCAGAAGGCCGGTGTAGGTTGTCTGAAGATTGAAGGACGAATGAAAAGCGCACAATATGTTGCCAATACAGTGGCAGCCTATCGTCTGGCCCTGGACAGCCTCAATGAATCAGATGAAAACCAGGAAAAGGTTTTGCGTGAGGCGCATCGACTTCTTGATGCGGCCATGGCCAGAAAACGATCCACCGGATATATGCTTTCCGCAAAACCGGCAAGCGCTATTTCTCCTCAATTTTCAGGCAATAGCGGTCTCTTTTTAGGGAAGATATCCGGGATACGTCGACAAACGGCCGAACGGGGAAAACAGCGGCAATTTGTGCAGTTGTCGTTGGCCGCACCGGTTTCCGAGGGAGATCGATTACGTTTGCACGATGAAACAACAGGTGAGCGGACCAGTTTCACTCTACGCTTGTTAACCGTTGACGGTCACAGGCGGAAAAAGGCCGGCACCGGCAGGAAAGTGGAAATAGCCTTGACCGACCATGTCAAAGGGATGGGGCATGCTTTTCGGGGCAGTCTGTTTAAAGTCGATGTCGGATCAAGGATTGTTGCCGAGCGATCCGGACACAAACGGCGCCGAAAACTTGCCGGTCGGAAAGTATTACCGGATCGGCACCTGGTCGAACAGATTATTCATCATCTCCATTGGAAGCAGAGTCGCACGCAGGAGAAACAAACGCGCAAAGGTCGTACCGGCAGACGGACTTCTACAAAGGGCAGACGACAGGGGAGGCGGGAATTACCATGGTGGGTCGCACTGCGCTCCATATCCGAGCTGCGGCAAAGGTTGCCGGTTCGGCCCGCAAAGATAATTCTGCCGTTATCCCGTGAAAATATGCGCGATCTTGAACGCCTGGGGCTGAAGATAAAAAAATATCAGTCTCGAATCATCTGGCGTCTGCCGCCGATTCTACCGGAATCTGAACTTGTCTGGTATAAAAGCCGGATAGAGACTCTTGTCGCA
The DNA here is from genome assembly GCA_011322715.1 of Desulfobulbaceae bacterium. Lineage (GTDB taxonomy): Bacteria > Desulfobacterota > Desulfobulbia > Desulfobulbales > Desulfobulbaceae > DRLX01. The sequence goes on along the minus strand of DRLX01000348.1, from coordinate 1,758 downwards.
GCCGGGTATCCCCGTTTTGAACTGGGCCATTTAAGTCAATACGGATTGTTTTCCTTTGCCGGCCGGCAGGAGCGGCAACGTCTGGAATTGTCGGGTCATTACAGCCTTAATCTACTCAATTCAGCGGCCCTGCATGGCGTGGCTTCCCTGGGATTTCGCAGGACCCTTTTTTCCCTGGAAACGGAGTCGGGAAATCTTGCGGCAGCCCTTGCCCATTTCAGGAGCCGGCGTGGACGACCCGGAAAAAAACATGGATTTCGTCAGGTAAAGATGGAGGTCGGCCTGTATGTTTATGGTCGTCCCCCCCTGTTTACGGCCCGGTTGGACAGCGACCATTTTCAGTATCGGAATATTTTTGTCAGTCCAAGAGAGGAAGAGTTTACCCTGGAACATCGGCAGGGGCTTACCCTGGCAAGGTCAATCTTTCCTTTTTCTCTGCTGTCATGGCAAGGCGAACTTGGAGAGATGGGGGTGGATTATTTATTGTTGGACCTGACCGGCGGGCCGATGAAAAAGGAAGCGTCCCTGCTAAGTGGTCTTCTTGCCGGTGGCGGCAAGAGAATTCGGGTGCTGTCCGGGAATTTTCACTCCACCCTGGTATAACCTCCCATGCTTGACAAAGGAAAAACGGTTGGCTACTACTGTATGCTTTTCGCATTTTTAATAGTGGCGTAAAAAATTCGATCTATGGCGTCTTGTCCCGGGGCGGCAGGAACCAGGGACATTGAATAATCCTCATGACCAATAAAGAAATCATATCCAGACTGTCTTTGGTGCTTGCCCCCTATCGCGGTAAACTTATTATCGCCATGGTGGGGATGGTCATTGTCGCCGGGTTCAATGCAGCCCAGGCCTATATGGTCAAGCCGCTTCTGGATGAAATTTTTGTCAACAAGGATAGAGTATTACTTAATATCCTTCCTCTGGCCCTCCTGGCATTGTTCCTGGTGAAGGGCCTTTTTTATTTTATCTATTCCTACCTGCTTGAATGGGTGGGCCAGTGTGTGATTCGTGATCTGCGTAATTCCCTGTATGCTCATTTGAACCGGTTGTCCCTGTCGTTTTTTCATAATATGCCCACCGGTGAACTGATCTCAAGAATCATGAACGATGTCGCCATGCTGCAGGGGGCGGTTTCCCATGCCCTGATTCGGGTATTGCGGGATTTTTTTTCGGTGATCGGCCTGTTATGTGTCATTTTTGTCATGGATTGGCGTCTGGCCTTGATGTCCATGATAATCCTGCCCCTGGCCGTCGTGCCCATCGTCATCTTCGGCAAGAAGTTTCGGCAGGTTTCCACCCGCTATCAAAAGAGCATCGGTGAGGCGACCAATATCCTGCATGAGACCATCGGCGGAGCCAGAATCGTTAAGGCCTTCTGTATGGAAAAAGAGGAGGAGAAGAGATTTGCAGGCCAGATACAGCATCTCTTCAATACCCTGATGACTGAAACCCGCTACCGGTGCTTGTCCCACCCCATGATTGAATTTCTCGGCGGGGTGGCCATGGCCCTGATTATCTGGTTTGGCGGCATGCAGGTATTAAAGGGGCATTCGACCACCGGTACCTTCATGTCCTTTCTTACCGCCCTTATCATGCTTTATGAACCGGTCAAGGGGGTGAGCAAGATAAATTCCACCATCCAGTCCGGACTGGCCTCGGCTACACGGATTTTCAGCCTGCTCGACATCGCCCCTGATATTGTTGAGCGGGTTGACGCTGTTGAGCTGCCGACTTTTCATGATACCATTGAATACC
>DRLX01000347.1 GCA_011322715.1 Desulfobulbaceae bacterium | reverse complement strand
TTTTTCAATCTGATCATAAGGTGGAAAATGGAGAATCTTAAGGCATTCATGTACCGGGGTGTAGTCAAAAGGAATAGTCCAGCCCATGATACCTGCAGCTATGGCGGCTTTATTTTCCGGCGCCATGGATAACAGGGCGATGGCCACCTTGCGTGCAAGTTGATCACCGGCTTGTCGTGTTTTGGCAAAGGGCCATTCCGGGTACAACCTGGTGGTCCGGAGAAAGGGAAAACCCGTGTCTCTCGGTGGTTGCGGGTCCAGTATCTTGAATTCGCGTAGATCGATCTTCCCTTCTCCCATCATTCGTTCCAGGACATCGGTACGAACAGTGCCTGCGTCGACCTTGCCGTTTTTTACCTGATAGACCACCTGGTCATGGGTGTTGCCGAAGGAAAGAGATGTAAAGTCTTCTTCGGGGCGCAGGCCATGGTCCAGGAGATAGCGTTTGGCGACAAGCCAGCCGCCGAAGGATTCCGGATTGACGGCCATAAATGATTTTCCGAAAAGATCGTCGATGGAGGTAATATCCTGTCTGTCGGCACGGGTGAAGATGACGCCACCGAAACGGGTGAGCGCCTTGTGCAGTCGTTTGTTTTGCAAGGTTGCAATTCGAGTGGCGCCATAAAGATGTTCCAACCCGACATACATGGCGGGATTACAGAGAACAAAATGGAGCTTACCAGTGGCTACCGCCCCGGGCAATTCTGCAAAATTAAGACGAACCAGCAGAAAACGATAATCCGGAACGGCACTATTGAGATAGGCGATGGTCGGCCCCCATTTTTTCCTGCATTCTTTTTTGCCCCGTTTCGCCAATATGCCGATCTGGATAGTTTCCGGCCGCTTGTTACCGGCGAGGATTGCAGGCGTCGGCAGCAGAAAAAGAAAACAGAGAATAATCCCAAAGAGCAATTTTATTGCAGCGTCTGGTGATAATGATTGGGTGCAAGAAGGATTTTTCATGGCGATTTCCTGGAAAATTGGCATATACTCTCTTTCAAGTATCGCACATTTTTTTTCTGCTGCAAAATTCTTTTGGAATAAGAATCAGATAATTCAGAACAAGGGAAGCGTTTATACCGATGAAAAAGGCAGAGTAATGAAACGAGAACTGTTGATCCTTCGACATGGAAAGTCGGACTGGAGCAAACCGGTCGATGACTTTCATCGACCCCTGAAAAAACGGGGAAGAAAGAATGCGGCACAGATAGGTGCCTGGATGAATGTACAGGGAATTATACCTGATATTGTCCTCAGTTCCCCTGCCGTACGGGCAGCAGAGACCGCCCGACTTGCCGCCGAGGCGATGCATTTTTCGGGGGAAAATATTGTCAAAGAGAAGGCTCTCTATGAGGCCGGGCGTAATGAACTTCTGCAGATCGTGCAGTCTCTGCCGAAAACAGCCGGTCGGGTCCTGCTGGTCGGGCATAATACCGGCATTGATGATTTCGTCCTTTTCCTTTCAGAAGGTAATGTTGCCGTTCCGCCGGATGGTAAACTCATGCCCACTGCCGCATTGGCAAGGTTTACGATCTCCGGTGCCTGGGGAAAACTCGCTCCCAAGCGGGCCAAACTCATTGAAATAATACGGCCGCGCCTGCTGGCAAAAGAAAGTATTTCCTGAATTGAGCGTTTCTCAAGTGTGCACAATACCAAAAGATAATTTGATTACGACCATTCCTCAGCAACAAGGGATAACATCGCTACAGCTATAATCTTAAATCGCATTTATCAGCGCTTATGACTGATTTTAGGTCAATTAATTTTTTCAAGAAAAGCGATGGTATCCCTGATTTCATTCAAGCTGAGCTTTAGTGGTAATCAGGAAAGATAATAAGAAGATAGTGATGAGCAAACACAGTGTCGTCCGTGAGTGAAACGCTCAACGTGGTGGAGATTGTGTTAAGTCAAATCCTTTCATTGATTTTACCTGTACCTTTTTGTTGAGAGATACGGTCGGAGAGTTTAATATATATTTTTCAGCGCCTTTTTCAGCGCGCTGACCTGAAGAATAAGGAGTATGCTTACATGGCTGAATTGACTGAAGCAGCGGAATCAAAACAGATACTGCATGATCTTAAGGGCAAAATGCTGGCCCTGAAGGAGCATCTTTGACTTAGCCGGCAAAAAAGAACTTGTCGAGCAGCGGGAGGCGGAAACTCTGGAGCCTGATTTCTGGAATGATCTCGCCAAGGCCAGAAAAGTGCAGAAAGAGCTGGGGCAGCTGCAGGATATTATTTCGGTTTGGGAAAAGAATTATGACGACCTGGAGGAAACCGAAATGCTGCTTGATATGGCTGTTGAGGAACAGGATGCGGAGACCTACCGGGAGGTGGTCGAGAGCCTTGATAGTCTTCTGGATCGCATAGACCAGGTTGAGCTGGAATGTATGTTTACCGGCGAGCATGACGCAAGTAATGCTATTCTTGTCATTCATGCAGGTGCGGGTGGAACCGAGGCCCAGGATTGGGTGGGAATGCTGATGCGCATGTATCTGCGCTGGGCGGAGCGTAAGGGTTTCAAGTCCGATATTCTGGATCATCTGCCGGGGGATGAGGCCGGAACCAAGAGCGTAACCATTCTGATCAAGGGAAAGCATGCCTATGGTTACCTGCGTTCGGAGGTGGGGATTCACCGTCTGGTGCGGATCTCGCCCTTTGATGCCTCGGGAAGGAGGCATACCTCCTTTGCCTCGGTCATGGTTCTGCCGGAGCTTGACGATACCATTGAGGTGGATATCAATGAAAAAGATTTGCGTATAGACACCTATCGGGCATCAGGGGCCGGGGGGCAGCACGTCAATAAGACCGATTCGGCCATTCGCATCACCCATCTGCCCACCGGCATTGTTGTCCAGTGCCAGAATGAACGTTCCCAGCATCGCAACAAGGATATGGCCATGAAGATGCTGATGGCGCGCCTTTACGAAAAGGAGAAAGAAGAACAGGCACAGGCGCAGGAGAACCTGCATGGTGATAAGAAGGAAATCGCCTGGGGGAGTCAGATCCGTTCCTATGTTCTCCAGCCTTACCGGATGATTAAAGATCATCGCACCAACCAGGAAGAGGGCAATGTGGATTCGGTGCTTGACGGCGGTCTTGATCCCTTTATAAAGGCCTATCTCCTCTGGCAGCCGTGAGAGGAAACCTTTATTTCGCGATCAACAGATCCAATGGTTGATCGTGCAATAGACCTTAGCTGTGCCAAATGCGGGGCCTGCACCGTGGTCTGTCCGGTATTTCGGGTCGATCCCCGGGAATCACTGACCGCCCGCGGCAAGATGCATCTGCTCTCTTTGCCTTTTGTCGGTGCGCCCTCTCGTCATTTTCAGGATATCTTCTCCCAATGCCTGCTCTGCGGAGCCTGCGAGCAGGCCTGTTCCCGGCACCTGCCCATTACCACGCTGATTACCAGGGCAAGGGGACGTTTTCCGCAGTTTTACGGCGCCCATCCCCTGCAAAAGACGGTTGTCCGCAAGGTGCTGGCAAGCTCGGGCCTGCTTGCGAACCTTGTCCGTGCCGGAATCAGCCTGCAACGTATCAATGCTCTGCCCGTCCGTTCCGGCCTGCGTCTGAAACTCGGTCTTCTCGAAGCGCCGGTTGCGGAAGTGGTGGAGAAAGAGACCTGTTATGGGGGCAAAACAGGGAATGATCTATCCTACTTTCCCGGATGTCTGGCCCGGTATCTACAACCCTCCGTTGCCGCGGCCACAGTCCGATTGGCTGAAATTGCAGGATATAGCCTTGATGTTCCCGCAGCTCAAGGATGTTGCGGACTGGCCGCGAGAGCTGCAGGCAGAGAGGATGAAGCCCGTGAGCTGGCCTGGAACAATATCCAGGCCTTTGCCGAAAGCACCGGGCCCATTCTCACCTCCTGCGCTTCCTGTTCCAGCCATCTCGCCACCTATCCCGATCTTTTTCAGGATGATCCTGAAAAATCGGTAAAGGCCCGTGAATTTGCCGGACGCGTGATTGAATTTTGCACTTTTTTTCTTGAGCAGTCGGACCTGAAGCCCTCAAGCAGGCAAGCGCTGAAAGTTTTCTATCACGATCCCTGCCATCTCCGCCACCGCGACTGGGGACGGGACAATCCTCGTAAACTGATTGATCGGATAGATAATGTGGAAAGGGTCGAGTCGCCGGCCGGCCCACAGTGCTGCGGCCAGGGGGGACTTTTTCAGCTCGGCTATCCGGAAACATCCGCCGGGATTTTCCAGCGATGCGCCGATAATGGACTGGGTTGTGCACCGGATCTGGTAGTGACGACCTGTTCCGGCTGTCTGATGCAGTGGCAGCAGGGCAAAGTGGAGCACGACCTTCCGCTTGCGGTCTCTCACCTGGCGATACTGCTTGCAGACTGCCTTGATTGACACTGTTTTTGATAATTTACACAAACTCTGTTGATTCTTGTCCCACAAGAGGAGAAAAAACCTTGTTTCAGCGGTCCCGGCCTGCTAAGAAGAGCTGATTACGGGAATATTTCGTCTTTTTCTACCACAATCCGGAAGGAGATCATGAGTCCGTCTATTCGCTGTCAGCTTGAAAAGCAGGAGCAGGCCATTCTCTCACCCCATGCCTGTTTCAGTGTTAATTCCAGGGGACGTCTACACAAGGAACCGGACACATGTGACCTGCGCACGGTTTTTCAGCGTGATCGAGACCGGATTATTCATTCGAAAACGTTTCGTCGGCTCAAGCATAAAACGCAGGTGTTTCTTGCCCCTGCCGGAGACCATTACCGGACCCGCTTGACCCATGTGTTGGAAGTCTCGCAGATTGCCCGCACCATTGCCGTCTGCCTGCGCTTAAATGAATATCTGACCGAGGCAATTGCCCTGGGTCATGATCTGGGCCATACCCCCTTTGGTCATGCCGGTGAATTCAGCCTCAATCAGCTTCATCCGCGAGGATTTAAGCATTATCGTCAGAGCCTGCGGGTCGTCGATTTTTTAGAGGACCATGGCCGTGGTCTGAATCTGACCTGGGAGGTGAGAAACGGCATTTTAAAACACTCCAAAGGATACAGGGATATTCTGCCGACCGATACGAGTGAACTGCCGGCGACCATGGAGGGTAAGGTGGTGCGAGTGGCGGACATCATGGCCTATGTCAACCATGACATGGATGATGCCATCCGGGCGGGCATGATTGAAAAGACCGATTTGCCGGCCCATTTACGTGAGGTTGTCGGCGATAATTCCTCCCGGCGTATTGATTCCATGGTGCGTGACCTGGTGACCTTTACCCTGGAACAGGATGATGGTCGACTGCATTTGAGTGATCGTATGACGGACACCATCACCGAGATGCGCTCCTTTCTTTATGATAATGTATATCGAAACCAGCGGGTACATAACGAGTTTGAAAAGGCGCAACGGATTATCCGGGACCTGTATGCCTTTTTTCTGGAACATGAGTTCCCTGAGGCCGGGCCCGGAGAATGCCCGCCTATTGCCAAGATTAAGTCGGAAGATGGGAAAAAGAAGCGGCACCGTGAGGTCTGTGATTTTATTGCCGGTATGACCGACCGTTATGCCCTGGGGCTGTACAAGTTGATTTTCATGCCCAAGCCCTGGTCGGTGTTTTAATCATTTCTATTAGGAATAAACTATGGAATCATTTTCCTACTGGACATTCTTTTTTACAGCTGCCCTGATGATTAATATATCACCGGGGCCTGATCTCCTGTATATTCTGTCAAAGACAATTGCCGGTGGACGAAAGGTCGGCGTGGCCTCTTCTCTTGGCGTCTGTACAGGCGCATTGGTGCATGTCTGTGCCGCTGCTCTGGGGTTGTCCGCTATTGTTGCCACCTCCGCCATTGCCTTTAGTGTCGTCAAATATATTGGGGCGGCATATCTGATTTATCTCGGTATCCGGGCCTTCATGACCCAGGGAACGACCTTTGATACAGTAGAGGCAACAAAACAGAAAACAACCCCCTGGCAGGCCTTTAAACAGGGAACCCTGGTGGATATTCTCAATCCCAAGGTTGCTGTTTTCTTCATGGCCTTTTTACCACAGTTTGTCCGGCCGGAGCTTGGCCACACGACCACCCAGATCATTTTTTTGGGAGGACTGGTTATTGCGGTAGCCGTTGTTGTCGAGTTTGTTTTTGTCATGGCCGCTGCCCGGACTACCCGTTTTTTTAGAAAGAATCGTAGGGCTTCCATCTGGCTTGATCGTTTGCTTGGTTCCGTGCTCATCGGTCTGGGGTTGCGCCTTGCACTGCTGGATAATCATGGATGATTTTTTTGTCTTTATGACCGAATAAGAGAAAAAAATTGAGAAAAATTACAAAAATTACAAAAAATGTCGGAAAAATATGATCTGCCGAAAGGCTATGAGTTTACCCAAGTTGAACAACGCTGGTATGAATACTGGATGCGCCACAAGACCTTCAGTGCAAAAATGGAAGAGGGCAGAGAGTCTTTTTCCATAGTTATTCCGCCGCCCAATGTCACCGGTGTGCTGCACATTGGTCATGCCCTGAATAATACCCTCCAGGATATCCTGGTCCGTTACCACCGGATGAAGGGGGACAATACCCTCTGGGTTCCCGGCACCGATCACGCAGGCATCGCCACCCAGAACGTGGTGGAACGGCAACTGGCCACGGAAAAACTGACCAGGCATGATCTGGGCCGGGAAAAGTTTATCGAGCGGGTCTGGCAGTGGCGCAGGGACAAGGGCGGCACCATTATCAACCAGCTGAAAAGAATGGGCGCCTCCTGTGACTGGGACCGGGAACGGTTCACCATGGATGAGGGGCTTTCCAAGGCGGTGCGCGAGGTCTTTGTCCGCCTGTACAAGGAGGGGCTGATTTACAAGGGTGACTATATCGTCAACTGGTGCCCGCGCTGCCATACGGCCCTGGCCGATGACGAGGTTGAGCATGATCCCACCCAGGGTAAACTCTATCACCTGCGCTATCCCTATGCAGACGGTTCGGGCGAGGTTGTGGTGGCCACCACCCGGCCGGAGACCATGCTCGGCGATACGGCCGTGGCCGTCCATCCCGAGGATGAAAGGTACCAGGGCCTGGAAAAAATCGGTATCCGGCTGCCGCTTGTCGACCGCATTATTCCGGTGGTTCTTGATCACCACGTGCAGCGCGATTTCGGCACCGGGGCGCTCAAGGTCACGCCCGCCCATGACCGCGATGACTACGAGATCGGCCTGCGCCATGATCTTCCCCGGATCAAGGTCATGGATGATCACGGGGTCATGAATGAAAATGCGGGCCCCTACCAGGGCCTTGATCGGTTCGAGTGCCGGGAGAAGATTGTCGCTGACCTGCGGGAACAGGGGTATCTCGTGGAGATTGAAGACTACGAGCACGCGGTGGGCAAGTGTTACCGCTGTGCTACCGTGGTCGAACCCACCACCTCGAAACAGTGGTTTGTCTCGGTGCGGCCGCTGGCCGACAAGGCAGTGGCCGCCGTGCGGGAGGGGCGGATAACCATCTATCCCAACACCTGGGACAACACCTTTTACGCCTGGATGGACAATATCCGCGACTGGTGTATCTCTCGTCAGATCTGGTGGGGGCACCGGATACCGGCCTGGACCTGTCAGAAATGCGGCAAGCTTGTGGTGGAGACCACGGACCCGGAAAAATGTCCCCATTGCGGCTCCACCGACCTGGTCCAGGAAACCGATGTGTTGGACACCTGGTTCTCTTCGGCCCTGTGGCCCTTTTCCACCCTGGGCTGGCCGGAAAACACAAAGGAGCTGCAGGCCTTTTATCCCACCTCCATCCTGATCACCAGTTTTGATATTCTCTTCTTCTGGGTGGCACGAATGATGATGATGGGCATTCATTTTATGGATGAGGTGCCTTTTCATGATGTCTATCTCCATGCCCTGGTGCGGGACAAGCACGGCAAGAAGATGTCCAAGTCCACCGGCAATGTGATTGATCCCCTGGTGATGATCGACCAGTACGGCACCGATGCCTTCCGCTTCACTCTGACCGCCTTTGCCGCTCAGGGTCGGGAGATCCGCATGGATGAAGAGCGGGTCGAGGGCTACCGGCGTTTTATCAACAAGCTGTGGAACGCGGCCCGCTTTGCCCAGATGCATATCAAGGATGCTGATCCGGCCATTACCCGGGTGGCCGATGATCCAGCCGGGCTGCCCCTGCCGCACCGCTGGATACTCAGCCGCACCAATGCAACCATTGCCGAGGTGCGCAAGGCGCTGGACGGCTACAACTTTAATGATATTGCCTCGCACCTGTACCAGTTTACCTGGCACAGTTTCTGTGACTGGTACGTGGAATGGATCAAAAAAGACCTCTATGGCGACGATGACCAGGCCCGGCAAAATGCGCGCGGCGTCCTGCTCGTTGTCCTGGAAAATATTCTCAAGCTGATGCACCCGGTCACCCCCTTTGTCACTGAAGAGATCTGGAGCCAGCTGCCCGGAGAGCGGGACACCATCATGCTTGCGCCCTTTCCCGAAGAAAATTCCGTCTGGCATGATCCACGGGCGGAAGAGGAGATGGAACTGCTCATGGATATCATTTCCGGCCTGCGAACCATCCGTACCGAGGCCGAGCTGCATCCAACTGCAAAAATCACAGCTACTATTATCAGTCCCGATGCCGACAAACGGGCAGTGCTGAAAACCTTTGCCGATTCGGTTGCTACCATGGTGCGGGCGGAAAAACTGGACATCGTAGATCAGGGCGAGGTGCCCGATGATGCCGGTCATGGCATGGCCGGTGATGTTGAGCTGGTGGTGCCCCTTGCCGGTCTGATCGATGTCGAGGCTGAGTTGGAAAAGCTGGCCAGGGAACGAAACAAACTGGATAAGGAACTTGCCCGGGTGAGTGGCAAGTTGAAGAATGAAAAATTTCTTGCCAATGCGCCTGTTGCCATAGTTGACAAAGAGCGGGCCAAGGAGGAGGAGCTGCTCGCGAAACTTGCGAAAAATGATGAATCGGTCGCCCGGTTGAATAAATTACGGTAAAGCCAGCGTTCGCCGACCACTCACAGGGATACCATCGCTGCAATTTGCGGGGAATTGGCCTTTGCAGCCGCGTTTTTTTTCCCGGTAAGAGTAGCGTTGAAGGGAGCTCAAGCGATGGTATCCCTAAACAACCTTGAACCCAAAACCCTGAACCAAAAAACTATGGATACCTTTCTTCTTGACCAACAGTTGCACAAATTCCTGGAAGAAGACCTGGAGCATGGTGATGTCACCACCGATGCCATCTTTACCGACGAGACGGCCATGGTCCAGTGCATTGCCAGGGAACCGCTGGTTGCCTGCGGCATGGAAACAGTGGCGGCCCGAATGTTCTGTCTATTGGGCGGTAAATCGGAGTTCGGCCAACTGGCGGCCGATGGTTCCAGACAGGAAAAGGGTGCTGTTTTGTTTTCCGTCCGTGGCCCTGTACGGACCCTGTTGCGGGGTGAACGGGTGGCGCTGAATCTTATTCAGCGTCTCTGTGGGATTGCCACCCTGACGGCACGGTTTGTTGATCAGGTGCAGGGCACGAATGTGAAGATCGTTGATACCCGTAAGACCACGCCCGGCCTGCGCATGCTGGAGAAATATGCAGTGCGCTGTGGCGGCGGCGCCAATCACCGCTACAGCCTCAGCGATGGCGTCCTGGTAAAAGACAACCATATCGCGGCCTGCGGCTCCATCACCGAGGCGGTGCGGCGGGTGCGCGCTGCAACCCCCCATACCCTGAAAATCGAAGTGGAATGTGACACCCTGGCCCAGGTTGAGGAATGTCTATCCGCCGGGGTGGAGATTATCATGCTGGATAATATGGATACCGCCACCATGACCCAGGCCGTCACAATGGTTGGCGGCCGGGCCATGATCGAGGCATCAGGTGGAGTTTCTCTTGAAACGGTCCGGGGGGTAGCCGAAACCGGGGTCGATATTATCTCCGTCGGCTCTCTCACCCATTCAGCCCCGGCCGTTGATATCGGTCTGGACTGGATATAAGACCCCTTAAGGGGTAAACCTGAGATGCCTGGTTCCGTGTTGTTCTTTTTTTGTATTGGTGGTATGCAATACCTGTTTGTAACTTGGCTTTCTTGTGCAGTTTTTTGTCAATCTGAACAGGAGGGAACAGTATGGCCGGATTATCCATGATTGAAGGAATCGGAGAAAAGTATGCAGCTCAACTGAAATCTGCAGGTGTTCGATCCATGGGCGCGCTTCTTAAAGCGGGTTCAGACAAAAAAGGACGTAAAGAGCTGGCAAAAAAATCCGGATTGCAAGAAAAACAGATTCTCAACTGGGTAAATCGTGCCGATCTGGCCCGGATAAAGGGAATCGGTACCCAGTATGCTGATCTTCTTGAATGTACCGGTGTGGATACGGTACCGGAGCTTGCCCGGCGAAAATCGGTGAATCTCCATGCCAAGATGATGGAGATAAATAGTGTGAAAAAACTTGTTCGCCAGATCCCTTCCCTGGCTCAGGTGCATCGCTGGGTCAAGCAGGCCAAAGAGCTGCCCCGGGTGGTGACGCATTAATAGACAGCACCGTTTCTCGTGCCTTCTGGTTAAATCACGGGAAGTGAAAAAGAGGAAAAACCGGCGTCGGGGCAGGTACGTTTGTGCTCTTTCCAGCGCTGTATTTTTTTTGATTCCTCTCTCCTGCGTTTTGTTGAGATTATGGAGGCTGCCCCATGCGTCTCTTTGTTGCCATAGACCTTCCTGAACATGTCAAGGAGCAGGTGGCCGGGTTATGTTGTGGTCTACCCGGTGCGCGCTGGCTGAAACCGGGACAGCTGCATCTGACATTGCGTTTTATCGGAGAGGTGGATGGAGGGATGTTTCGGGACATTCGGGAGGGATTGCTTGATGTCAGGCAAGAGCAGCTCTCGCTCCGGCTTGACGGGGTCGGTTTTTTCCCACCAAGGGGAAAGCCGAGGGTGGTGTGGGTCGGGTTACAACAAAGTGTTGATTTGTTTCAGCTGCACGACCGTATTAATTCCCGGCTGACGGCTCTTGGTCTGGAACCGGAGACACGAAAATTTGCCCCCCATATAACCATCGCCCGGCTGAAAAATACCCCGCCCGCCAGGGTAGGACGTTTCCTTGAAAATCATAATCTTTTTTGTTCCGCCCCTTTTTGGGTGGATGAATTTTTTCTCTATTCCAGCCGGCTGGGACGTAACGGGGCGATTCATCGCATTGAAGCCGGATATCCTCTTGCCGTGTAACGGGAGATAAGGATGTTAATCCGCATCCTTGGGCACTTACGGTGCATGATAAAGGCCGGACAGCAGACTTGCTGTCCGGCCTTTATGGCTCGTGTTGCGGCGGGTTCTTATTTTTTCTTTCTGCGCATTCGCCCGCCGACAAGTCCAACCAGCCCGGTGCCAAAAAGGAGCATGGAGGCCGGTTCCGGTACAGGAGCGCTGTCATATTCAACGACATAGCCGCCATCACCCAGGTATCTTGTACTGTCCGGGGCATCATTCCAGGTGCCGTCTCCCTCAAAAAAGGCAAAGGCCAATGCATTTTCAACGGTTCCTTTCCAGTCATTGGGTTCGCCGGGTGCCCAATTGGTATAGTTCCACTCCTCGCCGGTTACCCAGTGCCAGCCCTCAGCAAGAGCAGCACCGTCGTCTTGATAGCCGCCTAACCAGATCGGGC
>DRLX01000346.1 GCA_011322715.1 Desulfobulbaceae bacterium | reverse complement strand
CAGGCTCATTTATTCATACTTTGTCTACGTGCGGAATTTCCATGGTAGTTGATACCATAAAAAAAAGCCCCGTCAAAAAAAATTGACAGGGCAATGATCAGTTGTGGCAAAATATTTGTTAATTTTTCAGCTCTTCACTGGTCTTGATGTAATTGTACTCTGAAATAATAGTCCAGTCCCTGGCCTTCTTCATAAAGGCACGCTGGGAATCAAGGATTTCTTTAAATTCAGGACTCTTGGCGGCATAGCCGTTCAGCAGATCATCAGTGGCCTTTTTCATGGCCTTTAACACCGGCTTGGGAAAGGTTTTGACTTTGATATTGGGATAATCCGTTTTCATCTTGGCCCAGGCATTGGCGGAGTCGGCAAAATTTTCCGAGAACATATCAGCAGCCGTAGCCTTCATGGCAACCTGAAGCATTTCCTGATACTCGGGCGGCAGTTTGGCATAAGCACGCTTATTGATCAGAAATTGCATTTCCGATGCCGGTTCATGCCATCCTGTATAGTAATAAGGAGCAATTTTATGGAAACCCATTTTGATATCCATACCGGGACCAACCCATTCCAGGGCATCAATCGTTCCACGATCAAGAGAGGTGTACAGCTCACCGGCAGGAATATTGGTCACGTTGACGCCGAGTTTGGCAAAAACTTCACCGGCAAGGCCGGGGATACGCATTTTCAAACCTTTGAGATCATCAAGAGACTTTATTTCCTTTCTGAACCAGCCGCCCATCTGCACACCGGTGTTACCGCCGGGATAGCTGAGCACCTTAAACTTGTCATAGGCCTTTTCCATCAGTTTCATGCCGTCATCATAATAAAACCATGCATATTGCTCTTCGGCATTCATACCAAAGGGAACGGTCGTGAAAAAAACCATGCTGATATCTTTACCTTTCCAATAATAGGAGGCACTGTGACCCATCTGGTATTGCCCGCCCCTGACCATATCCAGTATGCCGAGCGGTGCCTTATGTTTTTCCTTGCCCTCAACTTTAATTAAAAATTTACCACCGCTCATTTTCTCGACCATCTTGGCAAGTTTGATCGGCGGCGAGGCAAGTGGTGTTAAGGTGGACGGCCAAGTCATGGCCAGTTTCCATCGAATGGTTTTTTGCGCCAGCGCCGGCATGGCGGTAAAGGCAACCAGCAATAATGCAACAAGTAATTTCGAGGTTGGTTTCATACATTCCTCCGTTAGAAGTTAATGACAATGAGACATGCTCTCATCGGGAACAGGATATTTGTCATAAATCCATCAAGGAATCTCAACATTTCCCGCAATCGGCGAAAAAAATGATGGATTTTCCCTGCATGGAAAGAGTTATCGGCAAGCATTGCTTAATACGTTTGTCTCTTTTTGCAAGACTCTTTTTTGCATGACCTATATCAGGATTTGTTCAAAAGAAAAAGCACAAGTTTTCTCAAACACCCCGCCTTCGCACGATCACGCCTACCCACATAAAAAAACTACCAAAACTTCCACTACACTACACATGCCTATAACCTATCATACCTACACAAATAAATATAAACTTCGAATTCCGGGCACCTGAGACAACTTGCAATTCTTTGCAACAGGAAAACGCGTCATTACATGCTCTGTGGTCAGTTACAAAAAAACTCTTCCGCTTTGTCGACCTGCTCTTTAGAACCGATAATCAACGGAACCCGCTGATGAAGATCAAGAGGCTCAATATCAAGTATTCGTCGACCGTCATCGGTGACCGCCCTTCCTCCGGCCTGTTCCACAACCATTGCCAGCGGCGAGGCCTCATATAAAAGGCGTAATTTTCCCTCGGGCTTATCCGTACTTTTCTTATCCCGTACATAGAGAAAGATACCGCCTTTAATCAGATTTCGATGAAAATCAGCAACCAGAGAGCCGATATACCTTAGGCTTAGAGGTCGTCCGGTGGCTGGGTCGATTTCCTTGAGATAATCAATATATGCACGGGTCGAATCGTGCCAGTAATTCGTATACGACTCGTTAACGCTGTAATATGTCGATGTTTGTGGAATTTTTATGTCGGGATGGGAGAGAAAGAATTCACCAACACTGGGATCCAGCGTAAAACCGTGAACACCGTCACCCGTGGTATAGACCATCATGGTTGAAGAACCATAAATTATATAGCCTGCGGCAACCTGTTTACTACCGGGTTGTAGCAGATCCTCAGCCGTCCCCTGCCTGCCGGAGCTGATACGCTGGTGAATGGAAAAAATCGTGCCGATACTGACGTTGACATCAATGTTTGAAGATCCGTCCAGCGGATCAAAGGCCACCGTATATTTGCCTTCATACCCTTCCAGTACGGGAATGATGCCGTCTTCCTCTTCCGAGGCCATGACGCAGATATATCCACATTGCTCCATCCGTCGTTTGATGGTCTTGTTGGCAAAGACATCCAGTTTCTGGACCTCTTCACCCTGGATATTGGTCTTACCGGACTGACCGAGGATATCCGCCAGTCCGGCCATATTAACTTCAGCACTGATGATTTTTCCGGCAACAATGAGTTCATTCAGCAGGCCGGTCAGTTCACCGGTGGCCTCGGGGTGCAGCATTTGGCTGTCCATGATCTGCCGACTGACGGTTATTCCCTTTCTCTTTGCCATCTCATGCTCCTTATTTCTGATATTTCAAATCAACAGCGTTTATTTCTTTTCCTTGTGTAAAGGCGCCCACTTTCGCACCAGTGCTGCCAGGGTCCTGACACCAACACCGGACGGCCCTTTAGGGATATAGGATTTTTCCGTAAAATCCCAGGCGGTTCCTGCAATATCACAATGGGCCCACGGTGTTTCTCCTACAAACTCCTGCAGATAAGCGGCAGCCGTAATGGTGCCGGCCGGTCGTCCGCCAACATTTTTCAGGTCGGCAACCTCTGATTTAAGCTGTTTTGTATATTCAGGGCCAAGCGGCAGACGCCATAAGGGCTCGGCAGCCTGCTCTCCTGCCCTGCATATCCTTTCAACCAGAGTGTCATTATTGCTGAGAAGACCGGTTCTATGATGACCAAGCCCTATAATGACTGCTCCCGTCAAGGTAGCAAGGTCGATAACTGCGTCCGGTGCGTACGTCTTAATACCCCAGGCAAGCGCATCGGCCAGGATAAGCCGCCCTTCGGCGTCGGTATTAACGACTTCCGTTGTTTTACCGCCAAAATGCTTTATAATATCTCCAGGTTTTAAGGCCCCGGCACCGGACATATTATCAGTGGCCGGGACCAGAGCGATTATGTTGATATCCGGTGGTTGCTCACGCCCCACGACCTCCATAGCGCCAAGGACAGCAGCTCCTCCACACATATCATACTTCATATCTTCCATACCGGCTGCCGGTTTCAAACTGATGCCACCGGAATCAAATGTCAGCCCCTTGCCGACAAGCATAAGCGTCGGGTTCTTTTTCCCCGTCGTATATCGTAGAATAACAAGTTTTGGAGGAACGGCGGAGCCCTGATTGACGGCAAGGATTCCGCCCATGCCGATTTTTTTCATATCCTTCTTCTCAAGGATTTTACATTTTAGCGGATATTTACCGGCAAGCTGTTTCGCATGGTCGGCAAATTTTTCCGGTGTCCAGACATTGCCTGGTTCATTGGCCATATCACGGGCCGCACACGCCGCAAGAGCAACATTTTTTCCCAATATCATTCCATGGCGCATAGCCGCAGATGAGCCATTACCGGAGAGCAGGAAAGTTTTCACCGGAAAAGCATGATCTTCATCATCTTTTGTTTTGTACTTATCAAAGCTATAGTTTCCAAGAAGCAGTCCTTCGGTCAGTGACTCGGTCCTCTCCGACAGCGCAAGACCCGCCATATCAGGGACCACGACCATCACTTTTTTTGCCTTACATGCCTTTGCTTTGGTCGCAATGGTCCCTCCGACGAGTCGGAGCTGTTCCCGCAACTCATCCGGTGTATCTCCCGGTTTTCCAAGGCCGACAACAGCTGTTCGTCGGCAACCGAAACGGTGGTTTTTTCTCATACCGGCAGAGGCCGGATAGACGAGAAGATAATCACTTT
>DRLX01000345.1 GCA_011322715.1 Desulfobulbaceae bacterium | reverse complement strand
CATAGGCAAAGGAGCCGGCTGCCGGGACGGTCATGGCCATTGCATTGACAGTGAGCAGGCAGGCGGCCAAAAGAACGGCAAGGCCCGTCATAATCTTTGCCTGCCGAATGTGCTTTTCTTGTCGGGTAAAACTGGTGTTCATCATTGGGTTCTCCTTTTGCTGCAAGTTTACGTGAACATGCCAAAATCATAGATTATTGCGTCATCCTTGACATCCGTTGTGGCTGCATGGTTATTTCAACCCGACGATTCTTGAAAAATTCCCTGGGATCATCGGTAACAGGCTGGCGTGATCCTCTGCCCTGTACTGCTGTCACCGTAAAGCCGTGATCCTGTAAAAACCGGGCTACTGTTCTTGCCCGCTGCAGGGAAAGAGACTGGTTGAATTGTTCCGGGCCAAGCCGGCAGGCATGGCCGGTAACCTGAAAAGCCATGTTCATGGCCTCGCATTGTTTCAGGTTTGATAACAGCGTTTCTGCAGCCATCGGCTCAAGAACCGCACTCCCAAGCTCAAACAACACCTGCGCAACACGGCACACCATTTTCCTGGAAGATGCCCATTCACCGATCACAAAGGTGTTCGTGGTGATATCTCGGACCATTGCCATCTGATAGGTGTATGGCTCCTGCCGGATCTCCATTGCCTGGGACATTTTCGGGATCACCATCATGGAGATCAGGGTTGAAAGTATGATTTTTCTCTTCATCTCTGTTTTCTCTTTTCCGGCAGGGTGACCTGTTATTTATTTTTCAGCTTGAAAATTGTTCCGCCAGTCTTCCCTGTCACCCGAGGTGTAAGTTCCAATAAATGTTGTTTATTACTTATTTGTTTGCGCTCTGTAAGAGGTCTTTTGTATTATTTTCAGCCTGAATTTTTTTCCGGTGTTTTGCCACCTGCACCCTGTTACGGATTTTGTACAGGCGGCTTATCTGTTTCTTTGAAAGGAGAAAACCAAAGGTGGTTTGGATCTCTTCAATGAGGGCTGCCATGGGGAGTTTTTTTCCATCCTCAAGGTTGTAAAACCTGGTTGAGGCATACCGTTCCCACTTGCTTGGCAGGTCAGCTGTTCTAAGAAAACTTTCTCTGGCTTTCAGGGAAAGGCGGCTCAGCTGGGAACGTAAGATTTTTTTATTGCCCCAGATCTGCTCAAGAAATCGCAGGCGGATATAGTCCTCTTCATCCAGGGGATCTTCAATCATTCCCTCACTGTTCAGGTAGCGAAGAATATTCCTGGGGATCGACGTGACACGGGCATATTCAGTGATATACATCATGTTGAGGCTCCTGATATTCTCTGAATGGAGAGCATAACCAGACGACAGGCATGGCGGCGGCTGACCTTGAACTCTCTGGCAATATCCCTGGTGCCGACCGGGACGGGCTGTCTGAGCAGCCAGAGGCATATCTCTCTCTGCCTCGTGGTGACCGCTGTTAAGGCCTGCCTGATCTTTTCTTTTTCCGGTTCTTTTCTGTTTTCTTCCTGTTCCTGAGAGGGAAGAAAGTAATCTTCCAGACAATGAACCGTCTGGATTCCTGTGGCGAGCTGGATACAGTTGGTTCTGAAAATCACCCGGAAATAGCGGACAAACTGCTCCTGCTTCCTTTTTTTCCTGGAAACGACCATGGCTTTGAAGGCCGCGATTATTGCCTCCTGGTACAGGTCTTCGTTATCTCCTGCCATGAACCTGAAATAGGGTGATGCAATTTGCCGGATGAGTTTTTTATTGGCAAAAACCCACTGCTGGGCCATGGACCAGATTTCCCGATCAGAGATCTGCTGATTGGTTTGCATCGGACGACTCATTTGTTTCCCGGCTCCTCTTACATTTGCGCTGACTAAAAGATTAAAAAAAGATTAAAGATGATTAGCTGATTTTGCCTGTTGCCTGAAACTCCCGCCCCATGGGCGTTACAGAGGGTTTGTCAAAATGAAATTGCGACCGCTATGCCCCCTTTGTGCGACCGCTATGCCCCCCTACGTGCGACCGCTATGCCCCCTCGTGCGACCGCTATGCCCCCCACTTGCGACTGCTATGCCCCCTCCATGCGACCGCTATGCCCCCCACGTGCGACTGCTATGCCCCCTCCATGCGACCGCTATGCCCCCCTGTTTTATTCTGCAGTTGATTTAGGCTCATGTTTTCGTACATGTACCTTGTCAGTCGGGTCTATTTTCCATGCCGTCAGCAGCTGAATGCCGACCAGTTCATCCAGGGCATGGCGAAGCTTTCTGCGAAAATCGGACAGCCTGCCGCAACTTGATCCGCAAAGATGCCTCAGCGTCTCGACTTTTATGGGATAAGGGATTTTGTGGCTGGCGTAAAAACCATGCAGCCACTTGGCAAGATCGGTTTTCAGCTCAAGTCGCTGCTGCCATTGCAGTTGCGTCCAGCCTGCGTCAAAGAGTTTGCCAAGCTTGGGGTTGATTTTAAGCAGATAGCTGTGATCACCGGAATTGTAATAGAATTCATCTAGTAACGACCCGGCATAGGTATAGGATTTCGTTCCGAACGGCTCTTTGATTTCCAGCGTGATTTCCACAGCTGATCCGGTCAAACGCCGAAATGAATCTTTCAGCCAATCACGCCCGGATTTGCCGGCCCAGCGTCCGATCCCCCTCAGGAACCCTTTGCCTGTAAACTGCACATACCCCTTTGTTGACTCCTGTAAAGAGACCAGGTGGAGTGCATGTGCCAGTACATCAAAATCGCCCTGATCCAGCCGCCAGCCGGTATAGCGTATATCGATTCCTTGAACAGAGGCGATTAATTCACCTTTGACCGCTTTCCTGCGGCCGCGCTGAATAACACCGAACAGGGCGGAACGGAGACAGATATTGGGTATGCCGCGTGTTTGAACGGGCCAGACCGGTAAAGGGGGATTGT
>DRLX01000344.1 GCA_011322715.1 Desulfobulbaceae bacterium | reverse complement strand
GCTCTGCTCAACTGGCTGTGGGCAAGAAAGAATAACGGAAAACTCATTTTACGCATTGAGGACACCGATGCGGAACGTTCTACCGAAGAGTCCATTACCGGGATTATTGACGGCTTGACCTGGCTCGGCCTTGACTGGGATGAAGGACCATATTTCCAAACCGAATTTTCAGAAGACCATCAGCGTGCCGCCCGGCAGTTACTCGACTCCGGTCATGCCTATAAATGCTTCTGCACGAAAGAAGAGCTTGAAAAAAAACGTGCGGCCGCACTTGCCGCCAAACAGGATGTCCGGTATGACGGTACCTGTCGTGATCTGACCCCTGAACAGATTAAAGAAAAAGAAGAACTGGGGCTGCCGGCGGTCGTGCGTTTCAAGGTTCCGCAAATTGAAGGCGTGGTCGCCTACGAGGACAAAGTATTGGGCACCATTGAGCGGGCATACTCGGACATCGAAGATTTTGTCATTGTCCGTTCCAATGGTAAGCCTCTTTACCTGCTCTGTAATGTGGTTGATGACATCAGAGACCGCATCACGCATATTATAAGGGGCCAAGACCACATGACCAACACCACAAGACAGGTCCTGCTCTACCAGGCCCTGGGCGCTCCAATCCCTGTATTTGCCCACATGCCGCTCACCCTTGATCTACAGAAGAAAAAAATATCCAAACGCAGTCACGGCGAAATCGTTTCCGTTCAATTCTACCGGGAAAAGGGTTTTCTGCCCTGGGCATTGTGCAATTTCCTTGTTTTGTTAGGGTGGAATCCGGGAACCGATCAGGAAATATTCAGCCGCGAAGAACTCATTGACGCATTTTCTCTTGAGCGCATATCCAAGGTAAATTCAGTCTTTAATTATCAAAAGGGAAATGCCAAATTTTTCACCGATCCCAAGCTCATCTCTATAAACGAACAGTATCTTCGCAGCATGGAGATCACCGAACTTGCGCAACTAGTCAAAAAAGAACTTGAAGCGGAAGGGTTATGGGACAAGGCCTATGAAGGTGAAAAACAGGACTGGTTTCTCGTCACTATTGATTTGATACGTGATCGTTTTCATACTCTAAAAGACTTTACCACCGCCGGCAGGGCTTATTTCAGCGACGATTATGAGATAATGACCAAACCGTTGAAAAAAAATATCCTCAAACATCCGGAGTTAAAAACTTGGCTACCGATTCTTGCCGAACGTTTCAACACACTTTCATCATTTACCGAGGAAGAAGTAGAGCGAGTAAGCCGGGAAATGGCAACAGAACTCGACATAAAACCCGGCATCCTGATAAACGGCATGCGCACCGTGCTGACCGGCCAGTTGGCCGGGCCATCCATGTTTACCGTTCTGGTGGCCCTTGGTAGAGAAACGGTTGTTCGCCGTCTGCACAATATCGACCGTCTTTATGAAGCTTAAATAATCAAAAGAAAATGACTGACCAAGCAACCGACAAACCCGTTGATTTTATTCGCCAGATTATCGCCCAGGATTTACAAAGCGGGAAACACAAACAGGTCATTACCCGCTTTCCACCGGAACCAAATGGTTTTCTGCATATTGGTCACGCAAAATCCATATGTCTCAACTTTGGTATTGCCCGGGAAAATGATTCGGCCTGCCATCTGCGCTTTGACGATACCAATCCGGGTAAAGAATCAACCGTCTATGTGCAATCCATCCAGGAAGATGTCCATTGGCTCGGGTTTGACTGGGGAGAGCATCTCTATTATGCCTCCGACTATTTCGACAAACTGTATGAATTCGCCCTGCAGCTCATTAAAATGGGAAAGGCCTATGTCTGCCATCTCAGCAGCGAAGAAATGCGCCAACATCGCGGTACTCTGACCGAACCCGGCAAGGAAAGTCCCTACCGTAATCGCAGCGTTGAGGAAAACCTCGATTTATTTAAACAGATGAAAAATGGTGATTTCGCGGAGGGAACCTGCGCCCTGCGTGCTAAAATAGATATGGCCTCACCAAATATCATCATGCGCGATCCCGTCATTTACAGGATAATGCATGTTTCCCATCATCGCACAGGGAACAAGTGGTGTATTTATCCCATGTACGATTTCACCCATTGTCTGTCCGATATGCTCGAAGGTATTACCCATTCGCTCTGCACCCTGGAATTTGAGAATAACAGGGCCTTGTACGACTGGGTACTCGATACATTGAAGACTCCCTGTCATCCCCGACAGATTGAGTTTGCCCGGCTCAATATCAATTTTACGGTCATGAGCAAAAGAAAACTTTTACAGTTGGTTCAGGAAAAGTATGTTTCGGGCTGGGATGATCCGCGCATGCTGACGATTTCCGGGCTCAGGCGTCGTGGATTCACGCCCGCTTCCATTCGTAATTTCTGTGACATTATCGGAATCGGCAAACGTGACTCCTGGATCGACATGGGAGTTCTGGAAAAAGCTGTCCGGGATGACTTAAACGTAACGGCTCCAAGGGTACTTGGTGTTCTCAGACCCTTGAAAGTGGTGATCACCAACTATCCGGAAGATAAAGAAGAAGAGCTTACGGCTCTTAATCATCCCCAGGATCCGGCAGTGGGAACCCGCAACCTGCCCTTTTGCCGGGAACTTTATGTTGAACAAACCGATTTCATGGAGAATGCGCCGAGAAAATTTTTCCGGCTTTCAGTCGGTCGAGAGGTCCGACTCAGGTATGCGTATCTTGTCACCTGTCAGGAGGTTATCAAGGATGAGAATGGAAATGTGGTTGAACTGCGCTGCACCTATGATCCTGAAACTCGAGGAGGCACGGCGCCTGACGGGCGCAAGGTAAAAGGAACCATCCACTGGGTTTCGGCCCGGCATGCATTACGGGCCGAAGTAAGGCTGTATGACCGGCTGTTTACCATTGAACATCCGGACATGGATAAAAAAAGGGATTTTAAAGAATTTATCAACCCCGACTCCCTGCTGGTACTGCAGGATTGCGCCCTTGAACCATCGCTTTCAACAGCCCGAAAAGAGGAAAGATTTCAATTTGAACGCCAAGGTTATTTCTGCCTGGACAGCAAGGACAGTCGTCCGGAGCATCCGGTATTTAACCGCATAGTCACCTTGCGTGACTCCTGGGCGAAACTGACAAAAAAGAAAAAATAAATATTGTTTATTTAACCCAGGGTTGCGGCTGCACACTGGATGGTAATGCACAAAAACAGGGTCACAACAACGGCAATAAGAACCATCCATATGCAACAGATAAAGGAGAGACTCTTCACAAGACGAAGCAACAAAAGCGTTCCTCTGTAGCACACCTCCAAACAGGCCAGAGGCAAGGCGACACAGAAAACAATGCCATTCAGGCCGTTGAGAAGTATGGATGGTGTCTGTACCGACCCATCTCCTCCTTGTATGCACTGACACGGTATGTTGTTCTGCATTTACAACCTAAGCTAGGATTAGCTCAACTCACCGAATTCCGCCTTTTTTTGCCGGGTCCCAAAAAATTCCTGTAAAGCTGTAGACAATATTCCGACGTAAACGTCTTTAGCTTTAGTGTT
>DRLX01000343.1 GCA_011322715.1 Desulfobulbaceae bacterium | reverse complement strand
CTGCTTGCCGTTCTACCTGATAAAATCAGGTAGAAAATATGAAAAAATAGGTAATACTACCTATTTTCTTTTCCCTGTTTTTTCATTATGAATACCCGTTTATATGATTTTTTAAAAAATTCCGTTTTTTCGGAAATTTTTTACCTCTTTTTTACAAAATAGCATACAATGGTTTCAAGGAGAGGCCATGGGGGACGGCAATAAAGGGGAAATATGGTGACGGATTTTCATGCCGAGCTGCGGAAAAGTCAACAGGAAATTGACCGCCTGGCCAGGAACTGGCGGACCTTGCTCGAGGTCATGCCGGAGATGGTCATTCTGCTGCGCGATGATTTTATTATAGAATATCAGAACCGGAGCGCCCACGAGTGCTTTGGAGATCTTTGCGGCAAATCCTGTTGCGAAGAGTTACGGCAAATCTGTGTTCAATGTTCTCCCCTGCCTGACGGGACCACCTCAAAGCCCCTTTTTAGTCGTGATTTCAAAGAGGTCGTTATTCACGGGGTACCGGTGGAATATTCCGCTGTCCCGTTTTTCGGATATACCGGAGAGCGGCTTTTTATGGTGGTTATGCGCAATGTTTCGGTGCGCAAGCAGCATGAGCGGGAACTTTTGGAGTTTAACACCAATATCGAGGTGATCCTCCAGAAAAAGATCCATGAACTCAAGGAAAGTGAAGCCAATCGGAAGCGCCTCTCCCAACAGCTCAACACGCTGAAGACCCAGCTTGGTTTTCATCATGAGGCCGACCGCATGGTCGGATCCAGTCGTGTCATGCGCGAACTGCGTGAGATGATTCACCAGGTGGCCAAATCCGATGCAACCATCCTTATCACCGGTGAATCCGGAACGGGTAAAGAACTGGTGGCCAACCTGGTCCGTGCGTGCAGCAATCGCGATACCAGGCCCTTTCTCAAGATAAACTGTAACGCCATTAATGATTCCATCCTGGAAAGCGATCTGTTCGGCTATGAAAAGGGCGCCTTTACCGGTGCAACCACCAGAAAAAAAGGTAAGTTTGAGATTGTTGACGGCGGCACCATTTTCCTTGATGAAATAGGGGATATCAGCCCGCGCATGCAGGCCTCCCTGCTCAGGGTGCTTCAGAACGGCGAGGTCGTCAGGGTCGGCGGTACCGAGCCGGTGAATATTGACGTACGGGTCATTGCCGCCACCAATGTCGATCTTGCCGAAGCGGTCAAGGAAAAACGGTTCCGGCTTGATCTCTATTATCGGCTTAATATCATCAATATCGATATTCCGCCGCTAAGGGAGCGTAAGGAGGATATCGTCGAGCTGGTGTCCTATTTCGTCAAACATTACCGGACGGCCTTTAAGAAGGAAATTGATTTCGTCCCCCAGTCAATTATTAACCGTCTTCTCCAGCATGACTGGCCGGGCAATGTGCGTGAGCTTGAAAACCTGATTCAGCGGGCCGTGCTCATGGCCAGGGACAAAATCATTACCGAGCAGGATCTGTTTTTTGATCAGAGTTTTGATGCAGACAGGGATTCCGGATCCCTTGCCGCCCTGGAGGCCAAAATCGGCTTCCAACCGTTGAAGGGTATTGTTGCTGAATTTGAAGGCGAGTTGATTCGCCGGGCCCTGGAAAAATGTAAGGGCAGTGTGTCCCGGGCCGCCCGAGAGTTGAAAATCGGCAAAACCGCACTTTATGATAAAATGAAACGGCACAGTTTGTCTGCTAAGGAGATTAAAAGGGAGGTGCAAAACAGCCGGTAACGACTCCCTGAAATTATTATTCCGGCGTTGCGATTTGCCATCAAAAACCATTGGAGAGCATGTGGAAGTGTCTGGTTTTTTTCGTTTCGCTTGCTGAACAGGAGTGAAAATTGCATATTTTCCCCTGCAAAGATTTGGTAAAAAACACTATTTTCCGGTATCCTTCCTTGGCCTGCATCAATAATTGTGGAAGTCCGGGTAGATTACTACGATAAACAAAGGCTGGAATGGCGAAAGTACATACTGATATCTGTCCACACTGGGCACCGGATGACCGCAGGTGTCTGCTGAGTTGCTCAGGGTTATATTTACCTGTCCAGGAACATATTGATATTTACTGCCGGGGCGGGAATTATGCCTCCTGTTCCCAGTTTATCAACTGTGTGGACGTTGACAACAAAAACACTGCGGATCATCATGGCGTGAATCTTCGTCGTTTTTCGCGCGTACCGGCGCGTTTTTCCTTTCGTCTGGCCGCGCGCGAGGCGGATGATGTCAATCGTATTATCGACGATGCCGCCACCACCGTGGATTTCAGTCCCGGTGGTATTCGTTTTGAATCATACCGGTCCCTGGAAAAGGGGGCCAGGGTAATTTTCTCGCTTAATGGGGAGTTTGCCGAACCACCCCTGCAGGGCATCGGTCAGGTAAAATGGTGTCATTCCCTGGAAAACGCCCCCCTCTATCATGCAGGTATCGCCTTTGCCGATCCCGAGGTTGCCCGCGCTATCCGCAAGCGTTTAGGCATTACAAAAGATTAATCCTCTGATTTTCCGTACACTTTTGTCCGATTACCTCCACTTCCTGTCCCTTTCTCTCATTCTGTTGCATGGCGGTGTAACGTACGGATCGGAGTTTCGCACCTTTGTCTGTATCTATTGTTACCATCCAGGCAGTGCATCATCCCTGCGGTCTCCCCCCCCTCGAACAGACTACAGCAAAGACAGGTGTGGGAAGCCCATGGAGGAATAGCCTGCCAAAATACCACATGACAACTGCATAAACATCCATAAAATTTTCCAGATTACACCATGTAGT
>DRLX01000342.1 GCA_011322715.1 Desulfobulbaceae bacterium | reverse complement strand
GCCCGAATACTCGCTCAGATGGCTGATCAAACAATTCAGCAGCTTCAGGTCGGCAAAAGCCATCTTTTTAACGCTCCGAACAGGAAGAAAAGAAAGAAAAAACAGATTGATAATCATACAGATTCAACCATGATCAATGCGGCTCAGCAGATCTGGAACATGGCAAATAAACTACTGTACCGGCAAGATTGGTATGTAAGAGAAAACAGGCTGGGACATGTTGAGTTTGAATTTCATAAAATACTTGGGAAATACTGGCAGCAGGTTTTAGACGATGACTGGGACAATGGCTGCCTGACTTTACCGGACCGCTATCATGAATTTAAGACAACCTGTATGGTTTTGGGAGAGAATGAAATGGAAAATGACCGGGAATACCTGGATACCGTTCCTATTGTGCGGGCCGGAAGAGCTTTTGCCCAGGAGTACCATAAACTTGACCGTCAGGAAAAAGCGCAATTGCGCAATGAGGAGCACCCTGTTGTCTCCCGATATTTCTGGCAATGTATGAATCGGGCAAGGCGGGAAGATCCTACGGTATTTCAACCCATGTTTGAAATGGCGTTGCCTTTGCTTGAATACATTAACCCTGCGGAAAACGGCCGTTCCCTTGGGAGAATACTCCGTTCAACCTCCCGGTTTTTCAAGTCCCGAAGAATTGATTTGCTTTTCCAGGAAAAAGACCAGGAACTGTTGCTGGACCATGTGCAGCAGATTTTCCACACCATTGTTGCCAAGACCGGCCATCCGCTATCTTTTGATCTTGGTATGTTTTTCTTCGATATCAAACGATTCCATTTTCACCCCAATAAAGTGATACGCCACTGGGCAACCGATTATTTCCGTGAAGAAATACGCAAGGAAAAGGAGGTAAACCATGTTTCGGCCTAAACCGGGAGCCCGGATCGAACTCCATATCTTGAAATCCCATGCAGCCTCACGATTAAACCGGGACGGAACTGATCGCCCCAAGACCATGTACATGGGCGGATGCCGACGGTTGAGGATTTCAAGCCAGGCGGAAAAATATTCTATTCGGACCAGCGAGATATTTAAGCAATTTCTTGCTGAGGCAGATTCAAAATACGGGGCAATCCGAATGGTGCGAACAAGACATGCTGTTTCCGCCATAAAAGAAAAACTGACCGACAAGATTTTATCAGCAGGAAAAGAGCCGCGAGACTATCAGGAGCAGATGGGCAAGGCCCTTGCCACGTTTAACCGGTTATTCCAAAAAAGAAAGGCGGCGCAGGAAGAAGATATAGAGGCCACACAGCTTGTCGCTTTTTCTCTGGCCGAAATAGAGCATATTGCGGATATTGTTTTTTCTAAGGATAGAAATGGAAAAATACAGTTTAATGATGTTAAGGAAATTGTGAAAGAACTCCATCGCGAACGGACTTCCGCTGGACCAATGTCCGTGGAGTTACAGCTTTTCGGCAGATTTACGACGGCATTCAACTATCTGAAAAATATCGATGCTCCATTAAGTGTCAGCCACGGCTTTACTGTGCATGAGGCGCGAATCGAACAGGACTATTGGACAGCGGTTGATGACCTGAACCAGCTGGCCGGGCGCCAGGGCGGGGGCCATATCGATTCAAGATCTTTTGGCGCAGGAATTTTTTACCATTATTACTGTCTGGATGTTCCGCTTCTCAGTCGGAACGTAGCACAATCCTTTACGGACCTCGATGAGGCCGGCACTGTCTCATTGATACAGGACTTGATTTCCGCTTTTCTTTACGCAGCGCTATGCCGTAATCCGGTCGGCGGGCAGTCAGGGCATGCCAATCACGACATGCCGGGCTATGCCTATGTAACCTATGGCAATGCTTTTCCCTACAATGCGCAGGATGCCTTTGAAAACCCGGTAACCTCGAGAGGAGAAGGGTATTATGTGGAAGCAAAAAACGCCTTTGCATCCTGGATGGACCAACGCAGCAAACGATATGGTATATTTTGTGGCTATGAGCAGGGCATGGGGTTTGAGGATTTAAACTCTGATCTGCAGACAATGGTTGAATCAACAGTTGAGGAAGCAACCTCCGCCATTTACGGTGCTATGCCGGGAAAATGAATTGTCTTTTTATGACTCTGAAAGGGGGCATGCGCAGTTGGGGGGTGACCTCCATAGGGGACGACAGATGGACCGGTCAGTGGCCAACGGCAAGCGCGATATTGGGACTTGCCGGTGCATGTATAGGCGTTGATCGTCATTCGCCAGAACAGGTCACAGCCTGGTACAACGGTTTTCTTGTTTGTACTCTCAGCGCAATTGCCTACAGGAAACCCTTTCAAAGATTTACCAAATACCATCCCTCCATACTCAGCGATCTGCAGACAACCAAAAACAGTCTGAATATGAATGGCAATCGGAGAAAAGATACAATCATGAGCCACAGGGGTTATATCACGGACGGACTTGATGTGGCCGCAGTGATCCCTGTCCATACTGATGCTGAAGATTGGCTTGAACAGCTTGCCTTTGCCATTCAACAGCCATGTTTTACTCCGCATCTAGGAAGGAGATCAAATTCTTTGTCCGCGCCTCTGGCCGAACCAGGAGAGGGCGTCATGTCGTTTTCTTCAGCAGATAGTCTTTGTGAACACTTATTTTGGAGTTTATCAAATTTACAGATTGGCGAACTTCAGCCTGCTGAATGTATGCTCAGGATTCCTTCGGGATTATGGAATGAAACAGATGATTTTTTAAGCAAGTGGGATTGCGCCGGAAGAGAGGTTGTGGCTGATCATCGGCCTGGATTTTTACGTTTTTTTAAAAATCATACTGTGCTGATGTATAGAAGAACAATAGAGGATCAGATCAATGGCATCCAATGAAGTGTCATTTTGGCTCTCACTGATTCAAGTGGCCCATCCGGAACAAAAGAGATTATTTCGTTATCAACTACATCAGCTTATCTGGCGTGCCTTCCCTGGGTTTTCAGCCGGCAGTAAACAGCCTTTTTTGTTTACGCTCACCGGCCGGGAAGATCATGAGGGAATTTATTGTCTGGTGCAGTCGGCAACAAAACCTGACTGGCAGAAGGCGACACAAAAAAATGGTTACAATTCATTGATTATAAACAAACTTCATGGCGTCAAATCGGTTTGTTTTAGAGTGCATCCAGGTGATCAATTCTTTTTTCAAATCGACGCATGTCCGGTTAAAAATATTTTTCAAGGAAGACACCAACGCGGTAAAAAAGCACCAATTTATAATCCCG
>DRLX01000341.1 GCA_011322715.1 Desulfobulbaceae bacterium | reverse complement strand
ATAAAACAGAAACTTAGATGATATAAAAATTTTGAGCCACTAAAAAGCAGTGAAAAAAAGACAACACGATTTACAATTTCGTGCTATTAGAAATTAACTATTGTCATAATTGTAAATTATGCAGCGGATGGCTTTCGGGAGCAAAACGACGTAACTAAAGGAATGAGAGTTGGCCACGGCTGAATGAACCGTCAAAGAAAAACGGCCGGACGGACGCGGGAACGGCGCGGCGGGAAACAGGTAACAATCAGAAAAAAGATAAAAAAATACCCCGACAGTTGATTACCCTGCCGGGGCCTGAAAAAGTATCCTAATCAGTTCAGTGTTCACCTGAACATTTTGAAAAAGGCTACTTGGCCTCCTGAACTTTCTCCTTCACAGTCTGGGCTGCATGCTCCGTGGCTTCAGCTGCATCATAAACAGCCTGTTTGCCGGCATGCATGGCCTTATTGCCCATATCAACGGCAGCGGCCTTTGAGGATTCCATGGTTTCCCCGGTCGCCTCTTTTGCCTGCTCGGTCATCTCTTTAGTGGCCTCTGCGGCCTCATGGGCGGCATCCTTGGCCTTCTGCACGGCCTCGCTCGCTGTACTCTTTGCGGCCTCGGCTGCTTCCGCCGCAGCTTTTTTTGCTGCCTCTACCGCTTCTCCGGCAGCCTGCCTGGTCTTTTCGACCCCATCTTTTGATGCCTCCACAGCACCATGGGCTGCATCCTTAGTCGTTTGAACGGCTGCACTTGCCGCTTCTTTGGTTTTATCAGCTGCTTTCTTGGCCTCATCACTGCTGCAGCCATAAGCGGCCAACAGCACAAACCCGACAACAAGTACTAATAATTTCTTTCCCACGTTGGTACTCCTCCTTAAAAATGAATAGACAAACAATGTAAGCAATCCCGTGACCAGTTACCAAACAATTCTATCCCGGAACCATTACTCAAAATTTTCGACCAAGTAAAGTCCAGTGACATATCCGAGCATACACCCCACCGGACAGGCACGGGCCAATCAACCGGCCATGGTTTCCGCAATCTTTGCCAGAATTTTTTTCAGGGTATACGGCTTTTGCACGAATCCGGCCAACCCTTTGCCCGCAAAACGATTAGTTGCCGTCTGTTCATTATAGCCCGACGATAAAAGCACCTTTATCTCCGGTTTGATACGGCGCATCTCGGTAAATGCCTCCTCACCTCCCATGCGCGGCATTTTCATATCCAGCAGGACGCAATCAATTGTATCCCTATACTTTTCCAGCTTAGCTACGGCATCGACGCCGTCTTCCGCCAAAATCACCTCATATCCACCGGATTTCAACATGGCGGCGGCAACATTACGCAACATTTCTTCATCATCAACGACCAGCACAGTCCCGGTTGCCTGTATTGTTTGCTCGGCGGAGTCCGACATTGCCGTTAAACTGACGGGCGCCAGGTCACCGACGGCTGGAAACAGAACTTTTATGGTTGTCCCCTTCCCTGCCTCGGAATATACTTTGATGGTACCATTATGACCGCGGATAATGCCAAGAATGGCACTCATACCAAGCCCGCGTCCGGTAAACTTGGTGGTAAAAAAAGGTTCGAATAAGCGCTCGCGCACCATACTGTCCATGCCGCAGCCCGTGTCTGAAACCTCAAGCCAGACATAGGGACCAGGCTCGAGAATTTCTTCTTCAACGTAACTTGAACGCAGATAGTCCACATCGGCATCTACCTGACCGGTGGCGACAACAATGGTGCCGTTTTGCTCACCGATGGCCTCATTGGCATTGATAACCAAATTCATGATAACCTGCTGTAGCTGGGCCGTGTCAGCTTTGACGGAGGGCAACAGAGGAGTTAACTCATAACGCATGGACACTTTTTTACTGATTGATACCTCCAGCAACTGGCTCATCTCTTCAACCAGCTCGGAAAGATTGATGGGCTGGACAACGAATTTCCCCTTGCCGGAATAGGCCAGCATCTGGTTACAGAGATTCGCCGCACGATGACTTGTCTCCTCAATATTTTTCAAACTGGCGGCTATGGGATCTCTGGAGGTAATGGTGCTTCGGGCAAGCGATACATTCCCCATGATAATTCCAAGCAGATTGTTGAAATCATGAGCAATACCTCCGGCAAGGACCCCAAGCGATTCAAGACGCTGCACATGGGCCATCTTTTCCTGCCGCCTCCGTTCTTCGGAAATATCCCTGTCAACAAGAATCTGCCAACGAGTAGCTCCCTCGCCGTCGAATACAGGCGAAATACGTCGTGCCACCAACGGCTTTTTCCTGTTCTTTTTAAGAATAACTTCTCCGTGCCAGGCCTCACCCCGCATAATCGTTGAACGTATTTCCGAATGCAGTGCATCTCCCTGTCGGCCGCCACGCAACTCTGCAATCTGGAGTCCTTTTAAATCCGTGTTTTCAACTCCATGCAGCTTTGCCGATGCCGGATTGGCAAGAAGAACAAAGCCGTCTGCGTCAAGGACCATCGTCGGCTCGGTACTCTGCTCTATAGCTGCCCTCAACAGACTATTTTCACGTTCTGCGGCAACACGCTCGCTCACATCTCGGATAATCAGCATCACAACCGGGCCGCCATCAACATCTTCGATCAACAGGGACTGGGTCTCTCCCAGAAATTCACTGCCGTCCATACGTATCAGTCGT
>DRLX01000340.1 GCA_011322715.1 Desulfobulbaceae bacterium | reverse complement strand
CATGGCCGACAGGGGAATATTATCGGTCACGGAACTGAACACGGAAGAGGCAAGCAATAACGAAATAATGCCGCCCTCCCCGTGACCATCCCCTATAATCAGGGCCAGACCCCGACCGATGAGCGCCAGCACTCCAGCGTGTTCCATGACGTTAATGATAACGAACAAAAAGATAAAAAAAAGGATCAGATCCCAGTCAATGGCCCTATAAAAGGGATCAACTTCATGCTTAAAGCGGATAAGGGCGATAATGGCAAAACTCATGGCCACAAAGCCAAGGCCCAGGTCCTTGATAACCGGTGTTATAGATGTGGTGGCGATCATACCGATAAACACAACCAGTAACACGGCGGCAAACTGAAAAAAACCGCGACTTTGGATGGAGTCATTTTCATCAAAACTTTTGACCAGTTCTGCGGCTTCCTTCTTCTCATGGGCAAGCCGGATCGGGTGGATATCAAAAATACGGGCACCGAGAAGTAGGGTTGCCACCGTGGCCACGGCAACATAGGGACTTGACTGGAGGAAAAAACGGGTAAAACTGATACCGGCCGTATTGCCGACAATAATATTGGGGACGGAGCTGATAAGGGTAAGCAGGCCACCGACATTGGTCAACAACCCTTCAATGAGGAGAAAGCCGAGAAGCTTGGATTTATGGCCCAGTTTGTCCAGGGAAACAGCGGTCAGAGAACCGACAATGATCATGGCGGTCACATTGTTGAGCACCGCTGAAAAGAGGACCGTCATCAGACCGTAATACCAGAGCAGCTTCAGGGGGTCACCGGCCGACAACTTGGTCAGCTTGATGGCGACCCAGGAAAACAGACCGGAGCGGGAGGTAACATCGACAAACAGACTGGAGCCGATGATTATGGCGATGACTTCCCAGTCCACGGCCTCGATATAGACCGGCATATGGAGCTTATGACCAC
Source organism: Desulfobulbaceae bacterium (assembly GCA_011322715.1). GTDB lineage: Bacteria > Desulfobacterota > Desulfobulbia > Desulfobulbales > Desulfobulbaceae > DRLX01. The sequence goes on along the minus strand of DRLX01000340.1, from coordinate 4,888 downwards.
CGGGGAGAATAATATCACCAAAGGGAATAATGCCCAGCCCCGAGGCTATCAGCAGGCAGACAATGGCAAAGGTTCCGACAATGATGGATTTTCCGGCATGCAGCTTTTCTTCCATCGCCAGCGCCAGAATCATCGCTACCAGCAGGCCGCTGAAAAACAGGGTCACCCCCTGACTGATCAATGAAGCATGTTCCATTGTTTATAACTCCACGACAATCAGATCATGATGAACTCGTAAAAAGGTCCAAATCTTTCCAAAGATGGCTAAGTAAAAACATAGATATATAAGGAGTGTGTTCCAGGGCGGGTCTCAACTATACAGGTAGTATGTTGTGAATCGCCCTGGGACACACGACGCAGTAGATCGAAGTTTTTACGACGCCATCAGATCATAAGTAAGGGTATCTGTCTAAATTCTACGGCCAACGGATAGGCAAAGGTATGCATGGCCTGCTGACGGTCATCCTTGGCATGCATGACCAGCAAATCAAGATTGCGGGCCTCGATCTGCCGGCGATACTCGTCAAGGGCGTACCCGAACCTCACCATTGACCGGACATCCAGGGAGACATCATGTTCGCGGAGCACCTCGGTGCAGCTTAAGAAATAGTCTTCCGGTTCCTTGAGCAACTGCTCGGCAAGACGCTTTCGGGCAAGTTCCGTATCAATCACATCGATCTTACCGATGGCATCCATGTAGCGCGCAAAGATGAACCGGCTCTCCACATGACTGAGAAACAGGGTGCCGTCGGCTGCGGTCAGACGGACTGCGTAATTGATCAGGTCGTGATTGATGGCGATAAGATCGGAAACTACCATCACTTCCCGCGTATCCTGCATGGCATGTTCAGCCATATACCCGGCACGGGGATGGGGCAGAATCAGCACCGGAGTTTCGATTTTCTGGATCAGAACATCAAGGTGTTCGCCAAGCGAATAGGGAAAACGCCAGGCATTGGACTGCAGGTTACGGTAGCTGCAGATCAGCTCCACCTCATACCCTGCCACCAGCTCCAGCAGCTCCTCGGCGCTCCGGTAATCGGCGCCGGTGAGCAGAAAAAAGCTGATGGATTCCGGCGGCCCGAGGACTGAGAGAAAACCCTGTACCCGGCCTTGAAACTGTTCGGCCTCATCAGGGCCAAGATCGGTAATCAGCAGAATCGAAGAGATATCGATGGGGCGGTACTGCAAGCGCTCTTTCACCGAGGATCGGAAAATACTCTCGAACTGATCAATATTGGCCATGGATCATCGTTCCTGTTCAGTTTATTGTGGTCACCGCTAACAGAAAACGCTGCCTGCCGGACCAGGGCAGACGAATTTCGCGCCGCTTCTCCACAGAGCAGTGGTCCGGCAGCTCCGATATCAGCCGCTTCTCCTGCTCCGGCCCCAGCATAAGTAATGCCCGAGTCCCTCTTTGCAGCAACGGTTCCACCATGGCAAGAAAGATCCCGGGTTCGGCCAATGCCCGGCAGGTCACCAGGTCGATTCTCCGGTCGGTGAGGATATCACTCTCTTCAAGGCGGGCATTGATAATTTCCACATTATTCAGGTGCAGGTATCGGTTTATATGCTGGAGAAAAGAGACCCTTTTCAAACGCGGTTCCACCAGGATAACACGCAGATCAGGCCGGGTAACGGCCAGAACCAGGCCGGGAAAACCGGCCCCGGTGCCGACATCAAGCAAAATTTCATATTTCTTCCCGATGGCGGAAAGAAAGGGTACCATGGTGAGGGAGTCGATGAAATGTCGTTCAACAATATCAACAACAGTGGTATTTCGCGCGACCAGGTTAATCCGCCGGTTCCACTTTCGCAACTCGGCGGCATAAAGGGCAAGTTGTTCAATTGTTTCCGGCGCAAGAGAACAGCCTATCTGTTCAAGGCCGTCACGGAGCAGACCGTTGAACCGCCCAGGTTCTCCGGTTGGGGCCATGGTGGTGTCGGCTGACAAAAAAACTATTCCCCTGTGCCGGAGGCATGGGCAACCCGGACGGCCACTGAATTGCCATGCGCCGTCAATCCCTCCAGGGCCGCCAACCGCTGGATATGTTCGGCATCAGCCAGCAGGGCCTGGCGGGAGCAGGAAATAATCGAGCTTTTCTTTAAAAAGGTTTCCACGCCCAGGGCCGAGGCAATACGGGCCGTACCCATGGTCGGCAACACGTGATTGGGTCCGGCAACATAATCTCCGCAGGCCTCAGGGGTATAGGACCCCAGAAAGATCGCTCCGGCATGGCGCACTTTGGGCAGCCACTGCCAGGGCTCCCGCACCTGCAGTTCCAGATGTTCTATGGCAATGGCATTGGCCAGCTCAATGGCCTCATCCAGTGTATCAACAAGTAAAACAGCGCCCCGCCCCTCAAGGGCCTCTTCTGCTATGTCCCTGCGGCTTAACTCTACAACCTGCTTGTCAAGGGCACGAATCGTCTGCTCGGCCACGGACCTGCTGGTCGTTATCAACAGGGCCAGGGCCTGGGGATCATGCTCGGCCTGGGCCAGCATGTCTGCGGCGATAAAGGCCGGCTCGGCCTGGTCGTCGGCCACAATCAACACCTCACTGGGACCGGCCAGCATATCGATACGTACCCGACCCATGACCTGCTGCTTTGCCTCGGCAACAAACTGATTACCGGGCCCGACGATCACATCGACCCGGGGTATGGTTGCCGTTCCATAGGCCAGGGCGCCGATGGCCCAGGCGGAACCCGCCTTATATACCTCGTTGATTCCCACCTCACGGGCCGCCAGCAAAAGGGCCGGACTGACCTTGCCTTCCCGGTTGGGCGGGGTGACCATCACCCGCCGCTCCACACCGGCAATGGCGGCCGGAATTCCATTCATCAGCACGGAGGAAACCAGCGGCGTAGAGCCTCCCTGGCCGCCGGGAACATACAGACCGGCGCTGTCCACGGGCCGAACCATTCGACCGGTAACAGTGCCGTCATCCCGGGTGGTAATCCACGAATCCTCCATCTCCCGCTCATGAAATTTTCGAATTCTGTCAGCGGCAAAATGCAGCGTCGTCATAAACGATTCATCAACAAGGGTCTCGGCCTCGACAAATTCGGTATCTTGTACCTTCAGCTCCGATACCTGCATGTCCGGGGCATCAAATTTGCGTGTATACTCCACAACCGCCTCGTCACCCTCGGTCCTCACCCGATCCAGAATTTTGATTACCGCCTCACGGCAGGAATCATCGCCCATGCTGAATCTGTCGCGCAGGCCGTCGATACATCGCCTCCCGGCAGCATCCCGCACGTGTTGTATTTGTATATTCATACCATTCACCGTCAAGCTGATCGTCTTGTTCTTCTATTCTTCCCGACAAAAGATGATGTAACTGGTCACAGGATTTATAACTATGTGTTTTCATATACCTTAAACCTGTAAGTGATCAGGGGTGCCGTAGATTCGTGCAGGCGCGACTGGTCGCTATAGCACACTATGCGGGAAGTCGCGACCGTGCGAAGATGCGGTGCCCCTGATCACTTACAAGATGATTGGTTAGCACAGTCCCCAACCCTTGTCAACACCGCCGCCCTTGTGTAGGATGCGTTCTCTGAATATACCGACAAACCTTCTTTTTCAAGAACCTGAAAACCTATGAAACCAATACTTCTCTTTCTCTTCTTCCTTCTCCTCTTCCCGGGACGGCCCCTTGCCTTCAACACCGGCAACTGCCATTGCTTCCGTCATCGCAACTATGACGCGCAAAATAAATTCGCCGCCGATGACTACCTGTTGACAACGGGCTACAACTCACTCATTGCCCATATCTTTGCCGTTTCCAAAGGCACAATCATCATGAAAAAGATGAAAGGCGGCATCAACGGAGATGATCTTGTTATTGGACTGTATATCCAGGAAAAAACAGGCAAGCCTCTTGATCTTCTCCTCTCAGTCCGGGACAACGGGGGTTCCTGGCAACAGATCCTGGTAGCGGCCGGGAGCGGACAAGCATGGAGCAATGATCCAATCATGGCCGCCATCGCTGCGGGCGACAACAGGACAACAGTGCACCGGATGATCACCGACTTCATGCTTAAAAGTCGCTACTCCTGTCCGCAGACAACAATTGCCCAACTCCGATCCTCTGGATTGACCGGAAAAAAAATCAACCTGCTGTTGGCTTTCCACGAACAGACCGGCGCATCACTCAAAAAACTTGGCGCCATGATCACCGGACAAAAAATGAGTTGGAGTGAGGTGGCCCATCATTTCGGACTAACGCCGAAGGATGTCGGCCAACAGATTTTAAAGGGCGCAAACCCTCAGCTGCGATGAAACCATCGTTCAATCTCGGCCTTTGCAAATTCCTTGATCACCGGTCTGCCATGCGGACAATGGGAAAAGACGGCGCTCTCCTCCATCTGCTGCAACAGGGCCAGCATCTCCGCCGGCTGCAGGGAATTCCCGGCCTTGATTGCCGCCTTGCAGGCCACAGAGGCAAAAAGGGATGCCACGCTTTCGGGAACACCGCCGGGATCCGTTCCGCTCCAGTTCCCCAGCGCCTCCAGGGTATCGAGCAGGATCTCCTCCGGAGACAGTTGACTGATGAGCGCCGGAATTGCCTTGACCACATAGGTGGTATCGCCGAAATGCTCCACCTGCAGACCGAGACGGGCGACCTCCGGACCCTTTTCTTCAAGCAGTTCTCCCTGGCTGGGCAGCAGTTCTACGGTTATTGGAAATAATAGATTCTGACTGGGAATTTCCCGTTCCAGATAGGCCTTGACCAGTCTGCCGTAGAGAATGCGTTCATGGGCCGCATGCTGGTCGATCACCAGCACCCGTTCCCCCCGTTCACAGAGCAGATAGAGATAAAATACCTGTCCGATCAGGGTCAGACTCGCTATTGACTCATCCTGGTCCGGTGGATTCT
>DRLX01000339.1 GCA_011322715.1 Desulfobulbaceae bacterium | reverse complement strand
CGATGGTAACGCCGAAAAAACCTCCCAACAGCAGTGCCAGCAATGAGCTGTACAAAGTGCCCCAGATTTCCGGTAATATGCCGAATTGTTGGGCGTTGACATCCCAGGTTGTGGAGTAGAGAAAGGAAAATCCGATATTGCTGATGGCAGGCAGGGCCTTTCCAATTATCTCGTAGAGGATATAAGTGAGCAAGAGGATCGTGGCCAGGGTAAAGGTAAACGTCAGGCCCTGGAACAGCTTGTCGAACAGTCTATCTCCAGGAGTTGCAGGTTTGGAAAGGGTATCATTTCCCTCCCAAACGGATTGATGATCCTTGGCCATGGTTGCGCTCCAAAAGGGGAAGGGCGTTCCTGGTGAATTGGAACGCCCTGATTACGTTTACGTGTGGATTTACTGAATATTTGCAGATGCCTTACGGACAGCTTCGACCACCTTGGTGGGCAGGGGAATATAGCCCGCTTTATCGGCGATCTTTTGGCCTTCATCCAGACAGTAGGTGACCATTTTCCGCAGTGCTTCCGCCTTTTGGGGATTTTGGTATTTTTTGTAAAAGAGCATCCAGGTGTAGGTGGCGATGGGGTAGGAATCCGCACCCTCCGGATCCGGCAGCCAGACCCGCATGTCTTCCGGAATCTTGGCGCCGGCAAGGGCTGCCTGTCCTCCGGCAAGACCAGGAGCAACAAATTTTCCTTCCCTGTTCTCCAGTTTGGCCATGGGCAGCTTCGACATCCTGGCAAATCCATATTCAATATAACCGATGGCGCCGGGTGTCTGCTTGATGGTTGCAGCTACTCCGTCATTTTTCGGTGCTTTGATCAGCTTGGTGACTGCGGGCCAATGGGGAGTTTTGCCGAACCCTACCGAGCTTTTAAATTCCGGGGAAATCGCGCTCAGGTGTTTGCTGAACACAAAGCTGGTACCGGATGAGTCGGCGCGTGTAACAACGGTTATTTCTTTGTCCGGTAGAGAAATACCGGGGTTGGCGGCAACGATGGCCGGGTCATTCCATTTTTTGATCTTGCCGAGAAATATTCCGGGATAGACTGATCGGGGAAGATTGAGTGAATCCACTTCTTTCAGGTTATAGGAAAGAACGATCTCTCCGGCTGTCATGGGCAGCAGTTGCACGCCCTCTTTGACCTGGGCAATCTCCTTGTCATTCATGGCTGCATCACTGGCGGCAAAATCAACGGTATGGTTGATGAAGTCGCGGATACCGGCGCCGGAGCCCTTAGATTGATAATTGACCTGAATACCCTTGTTTGCCCGGCTGAACCGTTTGAACCAGGTAGTATAAATGGGAGCGGGAAAACTTGCCCCGGACCCGGTCAACCTGATCTGGTCAGCGGCCATTGCCGCGCCGCTCCAAAGAAATGCCGCGGCCACAACCGAGGCTGCGGTTTTTACAAAAATTCCCTTCTTCATTACTGCCTCCAAAAATGATGTGATTGTAATCCATCCAAAAAATGGATGAGTGAATACCTTGAAAACAATCCCATCAATACCGTGACGGTATTTAGATACTGTTAGAGAATTATTATAATATGATTAAAACGGGAGGAGAAAAAGATGAACTCCGACTGCCGATGAGAGGCGTATATCGCTCGGCGTCATTTTCGGATAGAGGGGCTGGAATAAAAAAAGCCACTGCCTGCAGAAGACAGTGGCTTTGACAAGGGGGGAATGCGGGGTATTTTATTTTTCCGGTTTCACCTGGGGCAGAGGTGTTTTGGTGTCAAAACGGCTGTCTTCAATAATTCCCTGCAGGGCCTTGTTGGTTTGAGGCGAATATAAAATAGGTCCGGCCAGGTTAAGGGTGATCTCCTTTTCCGGGGAAATGGAGACAATGGTGAGGACGAAATAGTCATCCTCGGGACCTATACCCAGCTTTTTACGTTCACCATCATCGGCCTTTACCTGGTAATCAAAGAAAAAGTTGGTCGGATCGGTGACGACAAAGGCAAAATCAGGATCATCCACACTTTGAATCCAGAACAACGGTCCTTCCTTTTTGTTGGGCATGACAATAAAGTTATGCAGGTCCTCAAGGCCGATGAGACCCTCGGGAAAGGAAATGACATTGGATGGGTCGTATTCAACTTCACCAAAGCGCGTCATAATTTTTTTCATTTTTTCACCGTCCTGGTCGCAAGATTAGCGCTTAATGCATCAAGATCATCGAGACTCCAGTTCGTTGCCTCGACATTTTCCTGTTTAATTCTATCAAAAACTTCCTGTCGGTAGATCTTTGTCTCCCTGGGGGCATCAATACCAATACGAATGCCGCCGCCTTTGATTTCAATAATTTTAATGGAGATGGAATCGCCGATGATTATGCCTTCACCGGCTTTTCTGGTCAGAACCAGCATAATATGCTCCGCTTAAGTGTCGATATTGTTGTGCAGTCATGGAAACACTTATCTTCTTACAGACCCTTCCTGCCCGGGAATGTTCAGTCATTCAGCAATGCTGCCGTTATTGATAAGTATCTCGCACCAAAGAAAAAAAGGCAAGGATTTTTGATAGATCCGACCGGTTGCCGGAAAAAGAGGATTCAATAATGACATCCTGGCAGAGCAAAAGAACAACTGATGGCGTCGTAAAAATTTCG